>PEUE01000015.1 GCA_002780785.1 Candidatus Portnoybacteria bacterium CG02_land_8_20_14_3_00_45_8 | reverse complement strand
GAAAAAAGTGCTGATTTTTTCTACTACGTATTTGCCGCTGATAGGAGGCGCCGAGATAGCGGTTAAGGAGATTACCAATCGGCTCGGCGCTGATTTAGCGTTTGATTTAATCTGCGCGCGGATAAAAAGAGAGTTGCCGGCGCAGGAAAAAATTGGGCGGATAAACGTTTATCGTCTCGGTTGCGGCTGTGGCCGGTTGGATAAGTTTTTGCTGCCTTGGCGCGGAGCGCGCTTGGCTCAGAAACTGCACCGAAAGAAAAATTACGATTTGGTTTGGGCGATTATGGCTTCTTTCGGGGGGCTGGCGGCTTTGTCTTTCAAAAATAAAAATCCTCAAGTGCCGCATCTATTAACATTGCAGGAAGGGGATTCGCCCGAGCATATTCACTCACGCGCGCGGTGGCTCGGGCCGTATTATAAAAAAATGTTTACCAGCGCGGATTATATTTCAGCCATCAGTCAATATTTATTTGATTTTGGCCGCGGACAAGGCGCGATCTGTCCCGTAGAGATTGTGCCCAATGGGGTAGACCTTTATTTGTTTTTAAAAGGCAGCGACGGAGTAGAATTAATAAAGGAGAAATTAAATAAGAATGATGGCGATAAACTTATTATTCACACCGGTCGGCTGGCAAAAAAGAACGCCCTAGGTGATATAATTCGGGCGCTTAAATACTTACCCGATAATTATAAGTTTTTATCGCTGGGCAACGGCCCCGACTTAATTGAACTAAAGCAATTAGCGGCCAAAGAGGGCGTGGCCGGTCGGGTGATGCTTTTGAATCAGGTGAGCCACGAGGAAATGATTAAATATCTGAAAGCGGCCGATGTTTTTGTTAGGCCGTCGTTATCCGAGGGTCTGGGAAATTCTTTTTTGGAGGCCATGGCCGTTGGTTTACCTGTGATTGGTACGCCAGTGGGCGGCATCCCCGATTTTTTAACGGCTGGCGAAACCGGACTATTTTGTAAGATTAAAAATCCTAAAAGCATTGCGGATCAAATCAAGCTTCTTTTTTCGGACGAAGCACTACGGCAAAAATTGGTCGTTAATGCTAAAAAACTGGCTGAGGAAAAATACGGGTGGGATAAAATTGCGCATCAAATGGCCGATATTTTTGCGCGCCTGATAAGATCATAATTTTAGCAAAAAGAAGATGGTATTTTTTGTTTCCCGACAACTTTATAAAAACCGCCGAATCCTGAAATTTATAATTTCGGGCGGCATAACGGCAGTCGTCGGCTTGAGTTTACTTTATGCGTTGACTGACTTGTTGGGTTTGTGGTATTTATTTTCGGCCGTTCTGGCTTTTATTGGTAGTTTTTTTTGCAGTTTTTTTTTGCAAAAACTCTGGACTTTCGGCGACAAAAGCCAAGGCCGGGTCTATCGGCAAATGTCGCTTTATATGCTGGTTGCTTTAATGAATTTGGTTTTTAACACAGCGCTAATGTATTTATTTGTTGATATTTTTGGCATCTGGTATGTGTTGGCCCAAGCCATTATTGATGTGGTTCTGGCGATAGGCAGTTTTTTAATTTATGGGTCGGTGATTTTCAATCAAAAGACAAGTTCGTCTGTCGCGTCAGAGAAAAGAGTCCTTAAAATTCTTATTGCTACCGGTATCTATCCGCCTGATGTTGGCGGGCCAGCCACGCTGTTGTCGAGATTGCCCGAGGATTTGCGTAGACGCGATTTTGATATTAAGGTGATAACTTATTCTGATGCTCCGTCGGATAAACTAGAAAAAACAGCCGGTTTGGTTTGGCGGGTGGCGCGGCGACAGCCGGCTTGGTTGCGCTACGCGAAATATTTTTGGCGAATGTGGCGCTTGGCTCATTGGGCGGATTTAGTTTACGCCACTGACCTCTATAGCGTGGGCAATTTCGCCCGATTGATAAAAAAACTGACCGGCAAAAAATATATTTTGCGTTTTGCCGGCGACAGCGCCTGGGAAAACGCAACGGCAAAGGGCTGGATTGAGGATGACCTGGTGCAATTTCAAGCTAAGAAATATAGCCGGCAGATTGAGCAGTTGAAAAGCAAGCGGCAGAAGATTTTAGCGGAAGCCGACAAAGTCATTGCCGTGAGTAATTTTTTGGCTGGCATAGCTCAACAAATTGGCGTATCTTCCGACAGAATTAACGTAATTTATAACGCCGTAGATTTTTTTGGCGATTTACCTTTGTATCGGGCACCGGCCAAGCCGACTTTAGTTTTTTCCGGTCGGCTGGTACCCTGGAAGGGCGTGGCAATGTTGCTTGAGGTGGTGGCTAAAATAAAAATAAAACAACCGGATATTTTATTGGAAATTTTGGGTGATGGGTCCGAACGGGCCAGTTTGGAAAAGCTGGCCAATAAACTGGGCTTGAAAGACAATGTTAATTGGCATGGCCGCGTTAGCGAAAGGGAATCCCATCAAGTTTTTGCCCGCTCAACTCTTTTTGTTTTAAACACCAATTACGAGGGTTTACCTTATTCGGTACTCAACGCCATGCAGGTAGGCGTGACGGTGATAACCACGTCCGTGGGGGGGAATCCGGAAGTGGTGGAGCACGGCGTTAGCGGGTGGTTGGTGCCGTATAATAATGAATCAGCGTGGCAGGAAGCGATTGAACGGCTGCTGAATGACAAGGCATTGCGCGATAAATTAGCTCAAAACGCTAAAAAGACATTGGAAAAATTTAAGTGGCAGGAGATGCTTGATAAAACTATAGCTGTAATAAAGGGTTTATGTCGCAAAGAATAATTTTAATAAATCCGTCTTTTAATATTGCCAAAGCCAATTACGACAGCTCCATTTCGGTCGGGCTTTTAAGTATGGCTTCTTATTTGGACAGCCGCGGCGTGGCGCTGGCTTTGATTGATGGCGCCAGAGAATCAAATTACCTTGAGCGTTTAAAAAAGGAAGCGCCCAATTGCGCTTGGGCGGCTTTTTCGGTAATGACAATGCAGGTGGGGCAGGCCTTGAAAATTTCTCAAATGATAAAAGAAATTAACCCGGCCTGTCAGATTATCTGGGGCGGCCCCCATCCGACATTTTTTCCGGAGCAGACAATAAAAAATAAGCTGATTGATATTGTTTGCGTGGGCGAAGGCGAGAAAACTATTTACGATATTGTCAGCGGCCGGGAGAGGCGCGAAATAGAAGGCATTGTTTTTAAGGAAGGCAGCGCAATTATTGCCAATAAAACTCGCTTGCTTCATAATCCGGCCGCCATGCCGCTGTTTAACTGGGACTTAGTGCCAAGAGAAATTTTGGAGCGGCTTCAGTTGATTCCGTCTTTGACTTCTCGCGGTTGCCCGCACCGGTGCACTTTTTGTATCAATGCGATTTTGAAAAATTCCTGGCGGCCGCGCACGGCCGAGCAAGTGCTGGAGGACTTAAAGATTATTAAAAGCCGGCCGTATTTTGCCGGTAAGAAACTGCGATTTTGGGATGAAAATTTTTTTGTGGACATTGACCGTGCCAAAAAAATCATTGATGGAATGATTAAGCAAAACCTAATTATTCCTTGGGAAACAACCGTACGCGCCAACTATGTCAAAGAAGGAATGATTAATGAGGTGTTTATGGCTAAATTGAAGCAAAGCGGTTGTTATCTTTTGTCTTTTGGCGCCGAATCGGGTTGCCCGCGGCTGCTAAAAAAGATGAAAAAAGATATTAATCCCGAGGACGTAATAAATTCAGCTAAAGTTGCGTTGCGGCACGGCATTATCCCGCAGTATTCTTTTATGATTGGGTTGCCGGGCGAGACGCGGCCGGAAATGATGGAAACCTTGGGCCTTATAGACAGATTGGTAAAATTAAGTCCCAAAATTCAAATTTTAGGACCGCAGGCATTTCGGCCTTACCCGGGTTCTGAATTGTATAATGAGTGCGTGGCTAGCGGCTGGCAGGAACCAGAATCACTGGAAGAATGGGCGCGTCTGGCGGAGAACGAGCTGAATTATTTGTCAATAAAGAACTTTCCTTGGGTAAAAGCCAGAGACAAGGATTTCGTGGAGTCAATGGAGGCCTACGTGCGTTTTGGCGCGCATAGCATAAAATCGGCGATGGGTTCTTCTGTCAAGGCGAAAAAATTATTTAAACTGGGTTTTATTTTAATTTGTCAGCTGCGCTGGAAATTAAAATTCTTTGCCTGGCCGATTGAATATAAACTAGCTAAACGATTTGTTGCTATTAAATTTTAATCTAATGAAGGTCTTAAATATCAGCTTGGATAAAAAATTATTGACTGCTGACTCTCAGGTGCGGCAGCGGGTTTTGGGCTATGCTCGTCTATTTGCCAGATTTGATTTGATTGTTTTATCGGGTCGCGGGTATCAGGCAAGAACAGAAGAAAGTATGGTTATTTATCCGACTAATTCTGGCAGTCGGTTATTTTATCTTTTGGATGCCTATATTCTGGGTAAAAAAATAATTAAAAAGTATCAGTCCGATATTATCAGCTCGCAAGACCCATTTGAAACGGGGTTGCTGGCTTGGCTGCTGGCCAGAAAATACGGCTTGAAGTTTCAAGTCCAAATTCACGGAGATTATTTCGGTTCTCCTTATTGGCAGGCGGAAAAATTATCCAATAAGCTGAGGTATTATTTGGGCAGGTTTGTTATCAGCCGGGCGGATGGGCTAAGAGTGGTGAGCGATCGGGTGAAAGTCAGTTTAATAGCATTGGGTCTGCCGGCGGGAAAAATTATGGTCGTGCCAATCTATTCGGAATTAAAAGTTGGTGGACAAAACGGAGAACATGGTGGAGTGAGCGATAAATTTGTTTTTTTAGCGGTGGGCCGTTTGGCGCGTGTTAAAAATATCAAACTGCAGATTGAGGCGATGAGAGAGGTTATTAAAAGTCAGTCCGGTCAGAATGTTGAGCTTTGGATTGTGGGCGATGGCCCGGAAGAAAGAAAGCTTAAGCAAAAAGTTAAGGCCTATGGTTTATCTGCTAGCGTTAAATTTTTGGGCTGGCAAGATGATCTGAGTCAATTCTATCATCAGGCCGATGCGTTTTTACTTATCTCAAACTATGAAGGTTGGGGATTGGCGGTGATTGAAGCGGCCAGTTATGGCTTACCGATTATTATGACTGACGTTGGTTGCGCCGGTGAGATAATTAAGAACGGACAGAGCGGTTTAGTTATTTCGGTAGGCGATAAACGGGCGTTGGCGGAGTCAATGATAAAGTTACTTCAAGATAAAGAGTTAAGAACCAGGTTGGGCCGGGGAGCAAGAGAAGCGGTGTTGGGATTGCCGAGCCAAGAGGAGAATTGGCAACTATATAAGGACTCGCTGGTTAAGTCGCTGTCAAAAATTTAAATTATGCCAAAAATTATTTTAGTCCAACCGGAAAACGGATTGAATGAAACCACCTATGTGCCGCTGGGATTAATCAGCTTAGCCGCTTATATCCGGAAGGATTTTGAAGTGGAAGTATTTGACTTGCGGCTTGAGCCGGTTGATAAATTGTGTGAATTGGTTAGAAAGTCCCAACCCTTGGCAATGGGTTTTAGTATGTTGACCGGCAGTTGCATCAGCCAAATTATTGAAGTCAGCCGGCGAATTAAGCAAATTAATCCGGAAATTAAAATAATTGTCGGCGGCATTCATCCGACATTTTTTCCGAAACAGACCGCCCAGCATCCCTTAATTGATTTTGTGGTAATTAATGAAGGAGAACAAATATTTCTGGCCTTGTTGCGGGCTTTGGCTGGCGGGCAAAATTTTGAATCAATCAAGGGTTTAGCTTGGAAAAATAAAGATAGAAAGGTTGTGGCAAATGAACCTCTTGAAAATTTTTTGGATATGAATTTGTTGCCTCTGCCGGCCTGGGACTTAATTAATGTTGAGCGCTATATAAAAAAATTATCCAATAATCCGGGCGAGCGGGTGATAGATTTTTATACCAGTAAAGGTTGTCCTTTCCCTTGCAGCTTTTGTTATAATCTCCGGTTCAATAAAAGGCAGTGGCGCGCCAAAAGCGCCGAACGCGCGGTTGAGGAGCTGGTGATGCTAAACCAAAATTACGGCGTAAATTATTTTATTATCCACGACGATAACTTTGTGGTTGACCGAGCCAGGGCCTTAAAGTTTGCCGAGTTGATTTTGGCCAGGGGGTTGAAGGTGCAATATTCTATTGACGCCCGGATAGATTATTTTGACTACGATTTTTTAAAAAAACTAAAAGACAGCGGTTTATGCGAAATTCGAGTCGGGTGCGAGAGCGGTTCCAATCGCGTGCTTAAAGAGATAGTGCAAAAAGGCATCACAGCCGAGCAAACTGTGGCGGCGGTGGCGGTAGCCAAAAAGCTGGACATAAAATTAATTTTATCTTTTGTTATCGGTTGGCCAACCGAAAGCGTTAAGGAACGTCAAGCCACCATTGACCTGATTATTAAATTGCAGCGGATGCACAAAAAAACAGCTGTCTATCCGCTCTGGATTTATATTCCTTACGCCGGCACTACCTTATTTGATAGGGCTTTGGAACTCGGTTTTGTGGCGCCCCAGAGTTTGGAGGAATGGGGAAATTATTTTTGGGGCAAAGCGCATATTCCTTGGTTGAAAAATCCGAAAGAATACGAAATGATTCACGAATTAAGTCCGTTTGCCTGGTATAATAAAAACTTAGTTGACTTGAAAAATCGTTCGGCCGCCAATATAATTAGGCATTTGCTGATAAAGACCTTTCGGCCAATAGTGCTTTGGCGGTTTCGGCATAATTTCTGGCGCCTGACCGCCGAGGTGAAACTAATCGCTTTATTAAAGAAGTTTTATCAGCGAGCAATAAAGGATTATAACAAGCTGTTAACCGGCAGTACGGCAAAATAATATGAAATTGCTTATTTTTACTCAAAAAGTAGACATAAACGACCCTATCTTAGGATTTTTTCATAGATGGATTGAAGAGCTTGCCAAACATTGTGAAAAAGTAACCGTTGTCGCTTTGGGCGTGGGGGAATATAGCTTACCGACAAACGTCAAAGTTTTATCTTTGGGCAAGGAGTCGGGCGCGTCTAAGATTAAATATTTGACGCGGTTTTACCGATATGTTTGGCAAGAACGTAAAAATTACGATTCGGTGTTTGTTCATATGAACCAGGAGTACGTGATACTGGGTGGATTAATTTGGAAAATTTGGGGTAAAAAAATTGCGATGTGGAGAAATCATTCAAAAGTAAGCATTCCCGGCTATATTGCAGTTTTTCTGTCGGATAAAGTTTTTTGCACATCTGGCGAGTCGTTTACCGCCAGATTTAAAAAAACAACCCTTATGCCGGTTGGCATAGACACTCTATTCTTTAAGAAGCGAGAGGATATTATTGAAAAACCCAATTCCCTTTTGTTTTTGGGAAGAATTTCTCCGATGAAAAAACCGGGACTTTTTATAGAGGCCTTAAATTTGTTGAATAAAGAAAGAGTGGATTTTACCGCTTCAGTCGTCGGTGATCCGTTATTAAAAGACGCAGATTATTATCAAGAGTTGAAGGGCTTAGTAAAAAAATATGACCTGGAGAATAAGGTTGTATTTGAGAAAGGCGTAAACAATAAAAAAACCATAGAATACTACAATCGGTATGGTATTTACGTAAACGCGACGCCTTCCGGATCAATGGATAAAACAATTTTTGAGGCGATGTCTTGCGGCAGTATAGTTATTGTTTCTAATAAGTCCTTAATTGGCAAAATAGATAACAATCTTATTTTTGAGGAAAATAGCCATCGGGATTTAGCCAAGAAACTAGCGGCAATGTTATCGTTGAGCGTCTCGGAAAAAGAGGATATAATAGAAAAGCTAAGGAATTTTGTTATCCAGAATCATGGTCTGGATTTTCTTGTGGAAAAATTATTGGTCAGCTTCCAGTCATTATGAAAATAGGATTGCTTAGACCAAATTATAAGACCCACTTAATAACGCCGCCCTTGGGTCTGGGTTATATTTCTTCCTATCTAAAAAGCCGGGGCTGGCAGACCAAGATAGTTGATGGTTTGAATTTGGTGTTGACCAACGATGAGCTTGTTAGCCGTTGCTCCGATTGCGATGTTATTGGTATTACTTGCTTGTCCGATTTTTATCTGGAGACGATTGATTTAAGCAAAAAATTCAAAAAAAAGAATAAAATCGTTGTTTTGGGCGGAGTTCACCCGAGCGTTCTGCCCCAGC
>PEUE01000011.1:6646-8262 GCA_002780785.1 Candidatus Portnoybacteria bacterium CG02_land_8_20_14_3_00_45_8 | reverse complement strand
GGACGGAGCCAAGAAAGTGGAATAGTAAAATGCCATCCAGGGAGTTAGCGGCAATTCCGAGGACATTTATTAAGCTTAAATGTTTGCCATAGGATATTGACTCGGGGTCGTCTTTTTTATTGGGCTTAAATTTCTTGATGGAATAAAGATAGAAAAAGAGGTTTGTTCCAGTGGTGGAAATTAGATATATCAGAACTAGCCAAAGAGGGTTTTTCGTTAAAAGCAAAGTAATAAAGATAATTCCGGAATAAATTAGAATAGAGATTATATTATATTGTGTTGTTTTCTTAAATTCTTTTTTGCCGCTTAGAAAAGCAACATAGGTGTTGGCACTTGTTGATATTGGCAGGGTTAGAGCGATAAATATAAATATCAGTGCCAATAAGTTATTTTTTTGGACAAAATAATAAAGACCCCCGGCCATGGCGGTAGAAAATACTATAATGCCCCAGCGAAGCTGGATCCAGAAAGATTTTTTAAAAGTTCCTTCAAAGCCCCTAGCTACCGCTTGATAGACGGCCGTGCTCATTCCGGTTAAAGTTAGGGCGGTTAGTACTCCGGACAGCGAAAGGGCGTATTTATATATCCCATAAGTTTCTTTTGATAAAAGATTGGCAAAAATTACGGCTAAAAGAAAAGCCGAAAGAAGCGACACTATTTGTCCCAGCGTCAGCCAAAACCCGCCCTTAGTTAAATACACCATATCGGTTTTGGTGTATTGTTCGCTCCAGCGTAGAAGATTGTAGATTTTTACTTTAGTTTTTTGTATCATTTGAAAATTTTAATATACCCAATCCAAATTCATTTGAATCACTGCTTCCATCAAAAATATGTATCTTAAAAGTTTTCTGTTTTACGTCCCTGTAAGATTTTTCAAGCAGCTTTTTATCATATAACGCAAGCACATGCCGTTCCCAAGAGCCGGTCTCGCTTGTTGGAACTGCCTCAAGTGGAATTTTCATTGGATTTTTAAATAATCTGAATCCCGTATCATGAAGAAAATGAATAGTATTACGATGATTATTTTCACTTTCTATGAGAATTTGATGAATTAGATGATACATATGTGCGTCTTGGAAAATTATATCAGGAGACCATCTTTTCCATATCTCTTCCACTTTGCCAGTAAATTCTTCAATAACATATTCAACATCTTTATCTTTGTATATGGCCTCATCTTTGATATTTATTGTAATAATCTTAGTATTTAAACCAAGAAAACGACACAATCGCGCCAATATACTTGCGGAGCATCCGGTTTGAGTACCAAGCTCGACGATACATTTAGGACGTATTTCACTCAGTGCCGCTATCCAAACCGAAATATTTTCATAACTTTGCGTCTTATATTTATTTAACATCAAAGCCGAATCGTCTATAAATAAAAATTCTCTGGTTTTTTTATCTAATTCTTCGGCAGCGAAACCATTCGGGAAAAATTCAATTATTTCATTCAAATATGAAGATGGAATTCCCTCGGCGCTGATCCATTTATTTTTTTTCGCCGTTTCTATAGCGTCTTCAATTTTTGAAACAAAAAAACTTTTTCTTTCTTTTATCTCTTCATCCGACCAATTCCACCACCCTATCGATTGAATGGTCTCTCTCATCTCTCT
>PEUE01000011.1:3363-6571 GCA_002780785.1 Candidatus Portnoybacteria bacterium CG02_land_8_20_14_3_00_45_8 | reverse complement strand
AACACTGCCCGCCCCGATGACTGCTCCATTTCCAATTCTTATGCCGGGCAAAATTACTGCTCTTGCTTCAATCCACACATCGTTGCCTATCATAGTAAAATTTTTATGATTATCTGTGCGGGCTTCATGAAAAAAATAATCAACAGGAAAGTTAGAGATTCTATTAATAAAATGGTTTCCAGAGCAAATTTGAAATCTTACATCATTTGCGATTGAACAAAATGAGCCGATTTTTAAAAAATCGTTTCGATGAAAACCACTGAAAACGGAACGTCCATAGTAAGTCCATCGTCCAACCTGAACGCTGCCGCGACTTCCATTGATTCCTAACTTTATTGCTCTCTTTTTTTTAAACTCTTCTCGCTCGCCTTTTGTATTATTTTTCAATGAGTTATATATAAGCCCCAATCTTCAATAATTTCTTTTTCATATTGCTTTATCTCCCTCCCCCCGAGAGAATAATTTTGATGGTTTTTAAAATGATGGCGATTTCAAACACGAAAGAGCGATTCTTAATATAGTAAAGGTCATATTGCAGTTTTTGAAGATTATCTTCAACTGAAGAAGCGTAGGGATATTTAATTTGCGCCCAGCCGGTGAGGCCGGGCTTGATAACGTGGCGGATTTGATAAAAGGGAATCTGGGCCAGCAGTTCGTTGGAGAAAGCAAACTCTGGCCGTTCGGGTCGCGGTCCGACAAAACTCATCTCGCTCTTTAATACATTCCAGACCTGCGGCAGTTCATCCAGCCGTGTTTTACGCAGCCACTTGCCTATGCGGGTTATGCGGTCATCTTTTTCTTTGGACCACTGGGCGCCGGCTTTTTTAGCGCTACCGTCGGGCGCCAGCGCCAGCATGGTGCGGAATTTAACCAGTTCAAAAATGCGGCTGTCGCGGCCCACTCGTTTTTGTTTGATTAATATCGGTCCCGAGCTGCCCATTTTTATCAGTAGGGCGATTAATGGAAAAAGAACCAAGGTGGTAATTCCCAGCAATAGCGAGGCGACTATATCCAGCATTCTTTTGGCCGCTTCAAAAAATATTTTTTGCTCGGCCATCAAATTTTCCAGAAACCAAATTTCTTCAATAGCCGAAACCGGAATCTTATTGGTGATTTTTTCATAGAAAGCGGGCAGGTCAATAATGGAAATTTTAAGCGGTAGGCACTGGTAGAGATTGCGCACCAAGTTGCTGTCTTTGCGAGGGTCGGCGGCGGTGAGTACTATCTGGATCTTTTCTTGGACGATAGTGTCTATCAGGTCGTGCAGAATTTTTAGCTCTTCCGACAGGGCGATTTTTTTTATTCGGTAACCAAGCTGCGGGTGGTGGTTGATGTATTCTATCAGCTCCTGGGTTTCTTTGTTTTGTCCGATTACCAGAATATTGTTTAGCAGGGCTGAGGTTTTTAGAGAATAATTGTAGAATTGTCGCCAACCGGCCAGCAGCAGGGTAATAATAGCCAGATTTAAAAAGAGATTGGTCTTCGGGGCGATGCCAAAGTAGGGGATAAAATAAAAAAAGGTGATAGCCAGAATCGCGCTGGCTGTTATTGCTTTGACTAGGGTAGTAAAAAAAGCGAAATTGTTGCGGGCTGTGTGGAGGTCATAAAGGCCGATAATGTAGAAAACAATGATGGTCAGCAGATACACAATGGTAAAGGGGTAGAAATGAAAATCCCACTGATAGAACCAATCCGAACCATAGCGCAAAATCAGCGTTAGGAGCAACGCCATATAGAGCACGATTAAATCCCCCGATATCAGGAAGAACTTTTTAGTTTTAGCGATGATATCCATTAGAGGAATTTTACCGATTTTAGATGGTTTTGGCAAGGCAGACAGCAGAAATCTGATTTATTCTCGTCGTCTGCCAAAACTAGCGTGATTTGGCATTGCAATTTTGTAGTTGTGGACGTATATTAGAAGCAAAGCTGGTTGTTTCTTCGGAAGTTCACCCGTAGAGTGAAAAGATGAAATTGATAAAAACTAAGATATTGTTTTGTTCAATTATTTTGGTGTCGGTCTGCCAGACCGGCACTGCTTTAGCTTTTGAAATCGGCGAGCGAGCAGTTTTTAATCAGGATGCCAATTGTGATTATGCCAGGCGCACTCAGGTTCCGGCTACGTTGCGCCAGGTGGGCGATAAGGCACTTTATTACGTGGATGATGAGTGGTGGAATAGTTTGGGTAATACTGATTTGGCCAACACCACCATTTTATCTTTGTTGGCCGAATTTGATAGAGTAATTTATCCGCGGCTGACCCAGGTTTATGGCTCGGAGTGGTCGCCCGGCATTGACGGCAATTTACGCCTGACGATTTTAATCACCCATCTTAACGATGACACCGGGGCATATTTCAATTCGCAGGATGAATATCCCAAGGTTCAGCTGGCTGCTTCTAATGAACGGGAGATGATTTATCTTAACGCTACTTATTTGACATCCAGCCGTATGAAAAGCTTTTTGGCTCACGAGTTTCAGCACATGATAAACTTTTATCAGAAAGAGAAACTGCAGGGACTGGTGGAAGACATTTGGCTGAACGAGGCGCGTTCAGAGTATGCTCCTACCATCTGCGGCTACGATAATCAATATCAAGGGAGCCATTTGGAAAAACGAGTCAATGAATTTTTACGCAATCCCACCGACCCGCTGACCGAATGGCAGAACAAATCCTCGGATTATGGTCCAGCCAGTATTTTTATGCAGTATCTGGCCAGCCGTTACGGGGAGGCAATTTTAAGTAAAATGATTAAGGCCGATGCGGTGGGGATTGTCAGTATCAATAAGGCCTTGGCAGAGTTGGGTTCGCCGGATCGATTTGCCGACGTATTCACCAATTGGACGATGGCGAGCTTCGCCAATGATTGTCAGTTGGGCGAAGGCCAGAAATTTTGTTATTTAACGCCTAATTTATCTTACAGCCGGCTTCATCTATCTTCCAATATCACTAATCTGATGACTGTTCAGAACGGAAATTCTTTTTCTTTTGCCGATGATTTTAAGGATTGGTCTGGTCATTGGTATGAAATTTCGCCGGTGGGTTCGGGTCTCAATTTACTGTTAAGTTTTTCTGGCAGCAGCGCCACGAATTTGCAGGTGCCGATTCTAATTATCAATAATGACGGCAGCAAGCTAGTGCGGTATGTTAAGTTTGATAGCAACCAGCAGGGGTCAGAAATGATTCTTAATTTTGGCAATCAAGTAA
>PEUE01000011.1:0-3342 GCA_002780785.1 Candidatus Portnoybacteria bacterium CG02_land_8_20_14_3_00_45_8 | reverse complement strand
CCAACCAAACCGAACAGACCGGCTTTTCCGCCAATGGGCCAACTTATAGTTTTTCTTATGTGGCTAAGATTACTTCGGCCACGCAGTTGCTGACACCAACGCCAGCCGCCTCGCCGGCTGTTTCTTCGCCGGTTGCGCCAACACCCAAGCCCTCAAGCAATACCTCACCCAATTATCCGGACGGAACTTTAATTAGAGCCCAAGGTGATTACAAGGTGTATGTTGTGAGCGGCCAGTATCGGCGTTGGTTGCAGTCAGCGGAGATTTTTAAGGCCTATCCACATTTTGGGTGGCAAGCAGTGAAAGAGGTGACAATGGCGCAGCGCGATTGGTATCAAGAGGCCTGGCTTATTCGGGCGGATGGCGACGCGCGGGTTTTTGAAATTAACGGCGATGGCACCAAGCATTGGTTAAATATGAGCGCGGAGCAATTTGGCGCCTCCGGTCGGCAATGGGATATGATTTATATCGTTAATAATATTGAGCGGGACTGGTATCGGACAGGAGCGGATGTGTTGAAATAAATTGAAAATTAAAAAATCAAAATGTAAAATGACATTGTAAAGTTAAAAATGAATTAATAATTTTAACATTTTAAATTGTCATTTTGATTTTTGAGATTTACATTTTTAATTAAAAAATTGAGTACTAAATTTAAAATCGACAATCTCCAAGAAAATATCTTGCTAGCTAACCATACTACTTTCCGTATCGGCGGTCCGGCCAGATATTTTTGCGCGGCGCAAAACAGAGAAGAACTAATGGTGGCATTAAAGTGGGGCAAAGAAAATAATTTGCCGATTTTTATTTTGGGCGGCGGCAGTAATCTATTGGTGTCGGACGATGGTTTTAATGGTTTGGTGATAAAAATGCAAAGTGTAAATATCAAAATGGAAAATGATAATGGAAAATGTAAAATTATTTGTGATGCGGGTGTTTCGTTCGGTAAGATTATTATGGAAACGAGTAAACATGGCTATTCGGGCGTGGAGTGGGGCTGGGGGATTCCCGGCACCATTGGCGGAGCTATTTGCGGCAATGCGGGGCGATTGGGCGAAGATATCTCTCAAGTGGTAGCCAGCGTAACTATTCTGGACGAAAAATTAGAAATTAAAACTTTATCAAAAGAGGAGTGCGAGTTTGATTATCGTTCTAGCCGTTTTAAGCGCACGGGCGAGATAATTTTGTCGGTCAACTTAATTTTTACCAAAAAGGACCAGGTCGCCATTGATGAGGTTTTATCTCAAGCTAAAGACGTGATAAAAAAATCGCCGCCCTTCCCGTCAGCCGGTTGCGCCTTTAAAAATTATAAACTCAAGGGCGAGAGAGATGAATTATTAAAAAATCATCCGGAGCTGACGGCGCGGGTACGCGGCGGTAAAATCGGCGTGGGCTTTCTAATAGATCAATGCGGTTTGGGCGGTCGGCAAATCGGCGGCGCTAAAATTTGGGAAGGCCATAAAAATTATATTGTTAACACCGGCAGCGCCAAAGCCAATGACGTTAAAGAATTAATTAAGATTTGTCAGGCGGCGGTGAAAGAAAAATACGGCATAACGTTGGAAGAAGAAATTCGTTTTGTTGGTTGAGAATTTAGTTTATTTGAAATTAAAATTATGGTGGTATTTACGCTATCGCATATTTACCTACAACATTTTAAAAATTCGCTTGTCAATTAGTTTTAATTTGTGAATAATTCGCGATAGTTAGTTATCCACATTTACATTCAGAAAATATAATTACATACTAAAAACAGATACAAAAATGAAAATTATTATCAAGAGCAAAGATTTTTCTGTTACGCCGGCGGTTGAAAGCTACTTAAGAAAAAAAGTTGATAGTTTAAATAAATTCTTTAAGTGGTTTGACGAGGAATTAATTCTTGTTGAGGCGGAGCTGGGTCGTCTGGCGCGGCAGCAGAAAGGCGATATTTTCCGGGCTGAAATAAATTTGCGGCTCGGCGGTCAGCTTTTCCGGGCCGAAGCCGAACAATTTGATATCTATGCGGCCATTGATGAAGTGCGGGACGAATTGGCCCAAGAATTAAGAAAATTTAAAGATGAAAAGGATACTATTTTTATTCGCGGCGCGCGAAGCATCAAAAAGAAATTTAGCGTATCTCCGTTGGCGCGTTTCCGCGACAAGTAAGGACTTCGGTCTCGGGGGAGATCGGTTGTTAAAGTGAAAAAGAAAAAAAACTTTAAGAAATTTTGGAAATTAGGGTATGAAGAATTCAATACCCAGTTTTTTGGTATTTCCAAAGACGACGAGCTGGTGGTGAAAGAAGGCAACTATCAATATAATATTCGCGATTTGGTTGAAAAATTCGGCGCGCCGTTGGAGGTAGTTTTTCCCTTTATGGTAGAAAAGCGTTATTTGGATTTGGTGCAGATTTTTAATTTTCATATCAAGGCGGCTAATTATAAAGGACGATTTTTCTATCATTATCCGATGAAGGTTAATCAAAACAAGGAAGTTGTTTTGCCTTTAATTTCGGAAGGAGCGAATTTGGAGACAAGCTCTTACAACGAGTTGTGGCTGGTGCGCAAACTTTGGGAACAGGATCAATTTCATTCGGCTATTAAGGTTGCCTGTAACGGTCCAAAAACTGATAAATATCTAGGCCTAATCCAGGAGCTTAAAGAGAAGGGGCTGTTAATAATTCCCATTATAGAGGACTTGAACGAATATGAGTCCTTGAAAAAATATCGCGGGGATGTGGGTATCAGAATTAAGTTGGGCATCAAGATTAAATCGCACTGGGATAAAAAGAATGACCGCTATGGTCTGACGCCAGAAGATATTTATAGATTGGGCCGGGTAAGAAACTTGAAAATTCTGCATTATCATATTGGCTCGCAAACCATGGACCAGAACGATTTGGTGGCGGCGGCAAAGGTGGCGATGAATGTTTACGCTAAAGTAAAAAAAGAGAATCCAACATTGGATACTTTAAATATTGGTGGAGGTTTTGCCGTGCCATACGAAAAAAAGAAACAATATAGTGTTAGCTCCGTTGTTAAAAAAATTATTAAAGTTATCAGCAAGGTTTGCGCGGAAAAAGAAATTTCGCACCCCAATATTATTTGCGAATGGGGTCGTTTTATGACGGCGCCGTCGCAGATAACAATATATAAAATATTGTGCGAAAAACCGATTTATCACGCTAATGCTAAAAAGTGGTATGTGGTTGACGGCAGTTTCATGAACGACCTAATTGATACTTGGGCCATTCATCAGAAGTGGCATATTGTGCCGGTTAATAACATGCGAGCCGAGAAATTAACTCGTGTTTGGCTGGCCGGCTCTTCCTGCGATTCGGATGACCGCTACACCGCCGGA
>PEUE01000050.1 GCA_002780785.1 Candidatus Portnoybacteria bacterium CG02_land_8_20_14_3_00_45_8 | reverse complement strand
AAGTTGATTTTTGGGTCAGGCAAAACGGGCAAGTAATTGAGGGCGGCCAGAGCAAAAACCACCCGTTGATTTTGGGCGAGAGCCGCTTTATACCCGGTTTTGAGGAGCAGCTGGTTGAGATGAAGGAAGGCGAAACCAAGATTTTTTCTCTGCCTTTTCCGGCCGATTATTATGTTAAAAATCTGGCCGGGCAGTTGCTGGATTTTGAAGTAAAAATGAATTTGGTGCAGGAGAGTTTGGTGCCGGAGCCAACCGATGAGTTTGCCAAGTCCTTGGGGCAGTTTGCCGATTTGGCGGCGCTTAAGCAAAACGTTAAGGACGGCTTGATTGAGGAAAAAATGCAGAAGGCCAAAGAAATGTGGCGCGGCCGGGTGCTGAATAAAATCGTTAAGGATTCCAAAATGGAAGTGCCGCCGGCGCTGGTTGAAATGGAGCGGGTAAAAATGATGGAAGAGTTTAAAAATAATTTGGCGCAAATGGGCCTGGAGTTTGATGTTTATCTGGAAAATCTTAAAAAGACGGAACAGGAGTTGCTAAGGGAGTGGTCGGGTAAAGCCGAGGAGCGGGTAAAGGGGGCTTTGGTGCTGGAGGAAATTGCTAATAAGGAAGAAATTCAAGTGGCGGAAGCGGAAATTGAGGCGGAAATTAACAAGACATTTGCTCATTATCCGGACTGGCAGGCGCTGAAGAGTCAAATTGACAAAAAGCAATTAAGCGAGTATACTAAAGGCAGATTGCGGAACGAAAAAGTGTTTGAGTTGCTGGAAAGATTTTAAGGAATGCCGCGTTTGCGTCATTCCTCGAAATTCCGTCGCTCGCCCCAGACAAAAGCAATCCTTTGCCTGTCAGCTCGCTAGGAATTACAATTTGTGTATTTAATTTTGCGCGGCTTTTGCGAGCCACGCAGAACAAAATACGTAAAAAATTAATTAATCAAGAAGCCAGAAGTTTAACCATTTATGAATTTGGTTCCGACGGTCATTGAGAAATCATCCTTTGGTGAACGCGCCTACGATATCTATTCGCGGCTGTTAACCGACCGGATAATTTTTTTGGGCGGGCCGATAAATGATGTGGTGGCTAATTCCGTGATAGCGCAGCTGCTTTTTCTTGATTCGCAAGACCCCAAAAAGGATATCAAGATCTACATCAATAGTCCCGGCGGCTCGGTCACAGCGGGTTTGGCGATTTACGACACGATGCAGTATGTGAAAGCGGATGTGTCCACCATTTGCATTGGCATGGCGGCCTCTATGGGGGCGGTTTTACTGGCAGCCGGAGCTAAGGGCAAGCGTTTTGCATTGCCCAATTCTTTGGTCTTGTTGCACCAGGTGATGGGCGGAGCGGAAGGGCAAGCCGTAGACATTGATATTGCCGCGCGCCAGATTATCAAGACCAAGGAAAAAATGAACCAGATTTTGGCCAAGCACACCGGTCAGAACCTAAAGACGATTGAGAGGGATACGGACCGCGATTTTTATATGTCGCCGGACGAGGCCAAAGCGTATGGTTTGTTGGATAAGATTATTGGCCGGAAATAGACCGGCTGATTCTCAATTCTTAAAGTCACGCCTGTCGTGGCTGAATGGTTGGAACTTGGGCTCTAGCAAACATGGAAATTGATATTTTTCTTATTATAACAGGGGTCATCGCTGTGGCGATGGGCTCTGTTATAGGTTATTTAGCGCGTCAAAGTATCGCCAAAAAACAGGTCGGTTCCATTGAGGGAAAGTTGGAAAAGATGATGGAAGAGGCCAAGCATAAGTCCAAGGAGATGCTGTTGCAGGCGCAGGATAAGGCCTTGCGCGTTTTGGAAGAGGCCAAGCAGGAGCAGAAGACCCGGGAGCAGCAGCTGTCTAGAATGGAAGACCGGGTGGAACGACAGGAAAAGATGATGGATCAGAAAAGTCAGGATTTGGATAAGCAATATGCGGAACTAGCCGATAAGGCCAATAAGGTTAAAGAAATTAAAGAGCGCTTGGTTGAGATGGAGGCGCAAAAAGCTATGGAGTTGGAAAAAGTGGCCAAGCTTTCTCGCGAAGAAGCCAAGGAAGAGTTGCTCAAGCAAGTGGAAAAAGAGCACGAAGTAACGTTGCTGGAACGCATCGGAAAGCTGGAAAGAAAAGGAAAAGAGGAGCTGGAAAAAAAGGCCCGCGATGTGCTGACTTTTGCCATGCAGCGCTACGCTGCTTCGCAAGCCGCGGAAATTACCACCAGCACCGTGGCTTTGCCGTCGGACGACCTGAAGGGTCGGATTATCGGTAAAGAGGGCCGCAATATTAAGACCTTGGAAAAATTGACGGGCGTGGAAGTGATAGTTGATGATACGCCCGGCGCTATTGTTATTTCCGCTTTTGACCCGATTCGGCGGCAGATTGCCAAACTGGCGTTGGAAAAATTGATGGCGGACGGCCGCATTCAGCCGGCCCGCATTGAGGACGCGGTGGAAAAGGCCAAAGAAGCGGTGGCCGAAAAAATCTTAGAAGCCGGCAACGCCGCAGTTTATGATACCGGCGTGGCGGGATTGGACCCCAAGCTTATACGCATTTTAGGGCGCTTGAGCTTACGCACCAGCTACGGGCAAAATGTGCTGTTGCACTCTCTTGAGGTGGCGCACTTGGCTTCGGCCATTGCGGCCGAGATTGGCGCGGATGCTACCTTAGCCAAAAAAGCCGGCCTATTGCATGATATCGGCAAAGCGGTGACGCACGAGGTGCAGGGTTCGCACGTGGAAATTGGCAAGATGATTCTGCAAAAGTTCAATATGTCAGAGGACGTGATTAAAGTGATGCAGTCGCATCACGAAGAGTATCCGTATGAATCGCTGGAAGCGGTGATTGTGCAGGTGGCTGACCAAATTTCCGGCGCTCGGCCCGGCGCCCGCAAAGACACGCTGGAAGCGTATCTTAAGCGTTTGGAAGAGCTGGAAAAAATTGCTAATTCTTTTGAAGGCATTGATAAGTCCTACGCTATTCAGGCCGGTCGGGAAATTCGTGTTTTTGTGCATCCCGATAAAATTAGCGATTTGGAGGCCAGAAAGCTGGCGCGGCAAATTGCCGACCGAATCCAGCAGGATTTGCAGTATCCGGGCGAGATAAAAGTAACGGTAATCCGGGAATTAAGGACGATTGAGTACGCGAAGTAAAAATCATCTAAACATTCAAACATTTTAGCATATTAACGGGGGCAGAATGCTAAAAATATTATTATGTTTTGATGTTAAAATGTTAAAATGTTTTAATGTTAAAATGAGAGTTTTATTCTTCGGTGATATTGTTGGCCAGCCCGGGCGGGAGGCCTTAAAGATCGCTTTGCCTGATTTTAAGCGGGAGCTAAAGCCCGATTTGATAGTGGCTAATGGCGAGAACATGGTTCACGGCAATGGTTTGGCGCCCGAGCAGGTTAAAGAAGTACTGGCGGCGGGAGTAGACTGGCTGACGCTGGGCGACCATACTTTTGACTTAAAGTCCGGCGAAGAGGTGTTGGCTGATAAAACTCAGCCCGTGTTGCGGCCGCTTAACTGGCCGGGCAATGTGCCGGGTCGGGGCTATGAAATTATTTCGCTGGGCGTGCGCCGGCTGTTACTGGTAAATTTAATCGGTCGGGTTTTTATGCGGCACGATTTTGACGACCCGTTTCAAAAAATCAAGGAATTGCTGGAGGACTATTCGCTTAAGGGAAAAGAGCAGGGGACAAAGCCGGCGGATGCGATTATCGTGGATTTTCACGCGGAAGCCACTTCAGAAAAAGAGGCCTTGGGTTGGTTTTTGGACGGCCAGGTTTCGGCGGTCATTGGCACCCATACTCATGTAGCGACAGCCGATGAGAAAATTTTGCTTCAAGGCACCGCTTACATTACCGATATTGGTATGGTGGGGCCGCGCGACTCTGTTTTGGGGCGTAATAAAGATATAGTGATAAAACGGATGTTGAATCAGCGCAAATTAAAGATGGATATTGCTAGCGATGGGCCGGTGGAGATATGCGGTGTTTTGCTGACCATTGACGATAAAACCGGTTTAGCTCAAAATATTGTCAGGGTTAAAAAAGAAGTTGTGCTTAGTTGAGATTTAGGGTAAAATGTAGAAAGAGATTTTAGGAGGGGAAAGGTCGAATTAAAATATTTAAACATTTTAACATTCTAGCATTTTAACATTCATGCTTTAGGAGATATGTTTAAATGTTAATATGTTAGTATGATTTTATGACCAAAGACCAATTAATTGATGCTGTAGCGGCCAAGTGTGGTTTGTCCAAGAGGCAGGTGGGTGAGTGTTTGGAGGCCGTTTTGGACGGAATAACTAAGGCGCTGCAAAAAGACGACAAAGTGGCTTTCACCGGTTTTGGCGCTTTTGTTATTTCCAATCGCAAAGCTAGACAAGGCGTGAACCCAAAGACCGGAGCGAAGATTCAAATCCCGGCTATGAAAGTTCCCAAGTTCCGCGCCGGCAAAGCGTTGAAAGACGCGGTGAGATAGAAAAGTTAGATAAACAAAAATCCCCGTGAGGGGTTTTTGTTTTGGAGAAAATGGAGCGGGCGACCCCGCAAAATCCCGCCAAGGCGGGATAACGGGGCGAGAATTGCTTTTTGATTCTTTGCGGCGTGCCGCGTGGTGGCGAGCAACGCGAGACATTTTACGCGGAGCGGGCGAGCAGAATCGAACTGCCGTCTCGACCTTGGCAAGGTCGCATAATAGCCGCTATACTACGCCCGCACATTCAGCAAGATTTATTTGCAATGCCCTGAATCCATCCTCTGACCTTACACATTGATTCTGTGTTACCCGCATTTAAATGTAGAGTCCCATAGGGCAATATATTTCTTTTTCTTTTGCTGGCCTTGCTGATTTGAATTTGCGGTTTATAGAAATTTTTCTTGGGTAATTTCGTTAATTTCGTCCAAAAATTAAGTGTTTTATTATAATTTGTGTCCGGATAGGTATGCGCTCTTCCCTTTATTTTTTCGTTGCTGATTTCACAAACCCTTCGAAAAAACTCCATTATTATTTTGATAATTTCAGGGTTTGAGTTACTGAATCGCAGTTGATTTTTGTATTTTTGATTACCTTCTGCCCAATATAGCGCAGCGCCAATGAGCTTGAGGTCGTTCAATGAAACTTTTTTTATTTCTCGTTGGGATTTGTTTTGAATTCGTGTTCTTTTTTCCCAGGCCTCCTGAACTCTTCTTTTAATAAAAATTTCATTGGCATTTTTCCATCGTTTGTATGTTTGTTGCTGTATTTTCCTTTTCGCCTCGGTGGATATTTTTATATTTTTTAGCCAAGCTGAAAGAGTCCCCTTTGGGACATTATAAATTTCTCTTATCTCTCCATGGGTTTTGCCTCGTTTTCTTAGCGAGATAATTCTCAGTTTTAGTCCTTTATTCGAACTGGTAGCCATATTATTTTATAATATCAGCCCAGTTCGGATTTTGTCAATGTGCTGCATAGCATAAAGAGTGCCGGAGCGCAGAATCGAACTGCGATCTCGTGTTTTTCAGACACGCGCCGTCACCAAGTTGGCTACTCCGGCGAAAATCAATTAACAGTCAACAAATAACAATAAACAGTAAAAAGTAATTTAATGCTAGTGGGCAATGTAGGGATTGAATCCTTCGACTTCGCTCAGGAAGGCCCTATGGCTTACTCGGCTTGCCCCGCCAAATCTTGGGTCTCTAGTGGGCGCTTGAGGATTCGAACAGGAGACCTACTCGGTGTAAGCGAGTCGCTCTAACCTCACCCCGCCAAATTTTTAATCGAGTGGGCGCTTGAGGGCTCGAACCTCAGACCTTCGCAGTGTAAATGCGACGCTCTAACCAACTGAGCTAAGCGCCCCCGCTGGTGTCTTTATTGTACCAAGCTCGCACCTATTTCCAAAACAAATGATGCGCGCCTCGTCTCGCCGCAAGGACGGAGAAATCAGCGGCTTTGAAAGAGCCGTTGAGTTCTGTATTGGTGCCCAGGGGGGGATTTGAACCCCCATGGGTTGCCCCACTACCACCTCAAAGTAGCGCGTCTGCCGTTCCGCCACCTGGGCAAGGAGAAACTAGGACTACTCATTGGCCGTTGTTGGCTCTTCGGCCGCAGTTTTAGTTTCGGGAATAAACACTTTTTGGCGTTTCATTCGTGCCTGTTTGCCGAAGCGTCCGCGCATATAGTATAGCTTGGCCCGTCTAACTTTGGAAGTTTTTAGGATTTCTATTTTATCAATAGTGGGGGAGTGCAGCGGATAAACTCTTTCCACGCCTACGCCTTCGGAAATCTTGCGGACGGTAAAAGTGCCGTTGAGCCCGCGGCCGTGCTTGGTGGCGATAACCAATCCTTCAAAGAGCTGAATTCTTTCTTTGTTGCCTTCCTTGATGCGTTGATATACTCGGATGGTTTGTCCGGGTTTAATTTCGGGCACTTTTTTGAGCTGGTCTTGAATGATTTTCATAAACAATAATCCTCTAATTAAGAATTTTTACACAATTTTTACACAAATAGATGTTAGCATTAATTCAGGATTTTTTCAAGGGCTTCTATGACCTTGTTCAAATCGGCAGGCAGGGGGCTGGCAAACAAGCGTTTTTGGCCGTCCGGTAAGGTAATTTCAAGCTCTACTGCGTGCAGAAATTGACGAGTCAAGTTCGTTGGTTTTTGACGGCCGCCGCCATATTTTGTGTCGCCGACGACCGGATGGCCAAGGTAGGCCAGTTGAACGCGGATTTGGTGGAAACGGCCGGTTTTCGGCCGGGCTTCAACGAGCGAATAATCCTTAAATTCTTTAAGCACTTTATAGTCACTGATGGCCTCGCGGCCTTCACTGGCTACCTGCTGTTTGGTGGGGTCGGGCGAACGCTTGAGAAAACATTTTATTTGTCCGTTGGTTTCTTTCAGGTGGCCGTGAACCAGAGCTAGATATTTCTTGGCTGTTAAGCGTTTTTGAAATTGATTTTTTAGCCACGTAAACGCGGCTTGGTTTTTAGCAATTATCATCACGCCAGAAGTATCTTTGTCTAAGCGGTGCACCAGGCCCGGCCTGGCTAGGGGATTGTCGCCGACACTAGCTAGTTCCGGGCAGTAGGCAATCAGGCCGCTGACGAGCGTATTTTGTGTCTCGGCTGGCACGGGTTGTAGGACTTTGTCCATACGCGGATGAACAGAGATTCCTGCTGGCTTATCTATTACTAAAACATTATTATCTTCGTAAATCACGCTAAGTTTAATATCTGGATTGGGCGTAAGTTTATTCTCTGGTTTGTCCGGCAGCATAAATAAAATTTCGTCGCCCTCCCGTAGGAGGTATGATGGTTTTACCATAACGCCATTTACCCCAGCAGAAGTCCGTTCATGTTTTATTTTAGCGCCAGTTTTATGCAGCGATTTCGCCTGTGGCTTAGGTTGATATATATCTGGTTTTGTCGGCCGACTTCTAACGGGGTGAATAAAAATATTCCCTTGCTTTATCTGTTCTTTTAAAAAAGCGCGGGAATATTGGGAAAAGCGAGAGAGTAAAAATTTGTCCAGCCGCTGTCCGATATCTTCGGTTCCAGCGACAATCTTTTTTTTCATGTGGGTCTAAGTGGACTCGAACCACTGACCTCTTCCGTGTCGAGGAAGCGCTCTAGCCAACTGAGCTATAGACCCGAATTTTTACTTTTTTATCTTAACAACAACAGGCCTAAAAAGGCAGATAAAGTCAGGATTAAAAGCCAGCCCAAGGTCAAGAGAAAGAATTTGACAGCATCGGACTTTTGTCCGTCCAGATAAAGCAGGACGGGTTTGGCCATGACCAAGGAGCCCGTAACGGCGGCCGAGAGCACAAATAGCATCAGCGCGGCCACAGGCGTCAAAAATTTATCTTCTTTGCCAAACCATTGATTGGCGTGGTTAAAAAAGAAAGCGACGGCCAAAATGTAAACCAATACGCCCAAAGAATGAAGCATGCTGCTGATGATAAGCTTGGAGTTTTTCATATGTGTTATATGGTATCTTAAAATCAAGTGCGCGCGCTAGGATTCGCCCTGTGTCAAAGCAAAGCTCGGTGCATGGCGAATCCTGAATCGTTTCGCCGTAGGCGAATCTGGTTCAGGGTGACCGCTCTACTTCATCCCGCCATCTTTTGGGGTGGGCGCGCTAGGATTCGAACCTAGAACCGCGAAGGTATAAGCTTCGTGCTCTGCCGTTGAGCTACGCGCCCCAAAAGATGGCGGGGCAAGCTGAGCTGCTCTAGCCGTTTTTTATCAACTCTTCAAACTCTTCTTTCTCTATGGTTTCTTTTTCAATTAACCGGTCAGTGATTTTATTCAGTAGCGCCCGTCTTTCAATTAGGATTTTTTGAGCGGTTTTGGCGGCTCGGTCAATAAAATCGTGTACCTCTTTATCAATTTCCTGGGCGATTTTTTCGGAGTAGTTTTTCTCGGTGGAAATTTCCCGTCCCAAAAAGATAAGGTCTTCGGTTTCGCCAAAGGTTCGCGGGCCGAGCTTTTCGGACATCCCATAACGCATGACGAGGCGTCTGGCCAAATCCG
>PEUE01000034.1 GCA_002780785.1 Candidatus Portnoybacteria bacterium CG02_land_8_20_14_3_00_45_8 | reverse complement strand
TTGGTTAATCGATTAAAGGACTCCTCGCGCGACAAGTCAATTAAAACGACCTTAAAGCTTTTATCCCATTCGTACCACTTCAACGCCTCTTCCAACATCTGCGCTTCCACCATTTTGCGCGGACTGCCATCAAAAATTATACCCTTAGAATTATTGCCCTCGTCTTTTTTTATCTCTTCCAGCCGGTTAATCCAAAGCATAAAAATTAAGGAAGTCGGCACTAAATTTCCCTGCCCCATGGTCGCGTCCGTTTTTTTACCGGTAAAATCACCCTGCTTAACTCGCTCCCGCAACAATTCCCCACTACCAATATAAACCAAGCCAAGTTTATCCGATAAGAGTTTGGCTTGTGTGCCTTTGCCGCAACCGGCCCGGCCTAAGAATGTAAAAACCTTCGTTTCCATAATATTTTTCCGCGTAATTCCACGATTTTAAAATCCCTCATACTCCCGCATGGTGAGCTGCGATCCAATTTGCCGCAGCGTTTCCAGCACCACCGAGACCACAATCAAAATGGAAGTGCCGCCGACTTGAAAAGCGGTTACGCCGGTGGCGCCCTGCACCACGTAAGGAGCCACCGCAATGATACCTAAAGAAATGGCGCCAATCAGCAACACCCGGTTTAGGATAAAATTTAAAAACTCGGCGGTCGGACGGCCGGGCCTGATGCCCGGCACAAATCCGCCCATTTTTTGCAGGTTATTGGAAATATTTTTAGGGTCAAAGGTAACGGCGGTGTAAAAATAAGTGAAAAGCACCACCAGCAGGAAATAAATGACAGAATAGAGCGTCTGCCCCCGTGAAAACATATCGCGCAAAAAAACGGCCGCGGTCGCCACCCAATGTATGCTGGAGTTGGCAAAAAAAGCGCCCAGCATTCCCGGCATCATCATAAAAGAAAGAGCAAAAATAATCGGCATCACGCCCGCCGGGTTAACGTTCATTGGCAAATAGCTGGAAACGCCGCCGTACATTTTGTTGCCCCGCACCCGCTTGGCGTAATAAATCTGAATATTTCGCCGGCCTTCAGTGATAATCACCACGCCTACTATCACCGCCACGGCGATAACCAAAAAGCCGATATAAGAAGGGATATTGGCCGGATTCCAGTTAACTAAGATCTGGCGCAAGCTGCTGGGGAAACCAGCCACAATACCGGCAAAGATGAGAAGCGAAACGCCGTTGCCAATGCCTTTTTCCGAAATCAGCTCGCCCAGCCACATCAAAAAAACCGTGCCGCCAATCACTACCGTAACGGTAGTTATTAACTGAAAAGGGCTTAGGTTGCCGATAATCTGCTGGGCCCTAAGCAAGGCAATCATGCCGTAAGCGGACATCGCCGCCAAGGGCACGGTCAGCAAACGGCCATACTGATTGAATTTTTGCCGGCCGGCCTCGCCCTCTTCTTTATAAATCGCTTCCAGCCGAGGAAAAATCATGGTTAAAAGCTGCATGATAATAACTCCCGTGATGTACGGCCCCATACCCAGCATCGCAATAGACAGATTTTTCATAGCGCCGCCGGTGAACATGTTCAACAAACCAAACAGCTGATTGCCTTCAAAAAATGATTTAAGCCGGCTAGCGTCAATGCCGGGAATTGGCAAATTAGCCACCAGGCGAAAAATCACCAAAATCATCAGCACAAACAAAATCTTGTTTCGCAGTTCGCGCACCTTAAATATTTGCAATGTTTTTTGCCACCAATTCATATTTGTTTACGCTTTAATCTATTTTAATATTGCCGCCGGCTTTAGCAATTTTGGCCGCCGCGCTTTGGGAAACCTT
Organism: Candidatus Portnoybacteria bacterium CG02_land_8_20_14_3_00_45_8; assembly: GCA_002780785.1. Classification (GTDB taxonomy): domain Bacteria; phylum Patescibacteriota; class Minisyncoccia; order Portnoybacterales; family GWB1-42-6; genus PEUE01. The sequence goes on along the minus strand of PEUE01000034.1, from coordinate 6,751 downwards.
AACACCTTGGAAATATAGTTTTTTCTTCAATTCCCCGTCGCCCAAAATCTTAACGGCCGGCAAACGGCCCCCAGCTCGGCTCAACAACCCTTTTTCTACCAAGGTTTTTGGCGAGACGGCTTCTCCTTCCTTAAAAATTTTCAAATCCGCCAAATTTAAAACCGCCGGCTTCTCTTGTCCGCCCTTAAATTTGTAGCCGCGTTTTTTAGGAATACGTTTGAGCGCGTCGCGCCACTCCGGCCGCAATTTTCTGCCGGCGCGCGATTTCTGACCCTTAACGCCGCGACCCGAAAAAGTACCGCGCTTGCCACCACGCCCGATGCGCTGCGATCTGGTCTTATTTTGACTGGCTGATAATTGATGTAACTGCATATTAGTTTCTTACCCTGATACTCTGCAAGGCCGCCATAGTGGCTCGAGCATTATTTAATTTATTAGTTGATTTACTCAAAATCTTCGCCGAAATGTTAACGATGCCGGCCAAGTCGCAAATCACCCGCACCGCGCCGCCGGCCACAATGCCCCGCCCCTTGGGCGCTGGTTTAAGCAACACCCGAGCCGCAGCATATTTAGCCATAACCTCATGAGGAATGGTATCGTTTTTGAGCGGCACCACCATTAAGCTCTTTTTGGCATCAGCTACGCCTTTTTCCACTGCTTTCATCACGTCGATTCCCTTACCGATACCCACGCCAATTTTCCCTTTACGATTGCCGATAACCACGGTGGCGCGAAAACTGAAACGCCGCCCGCCCGCCACCACGCGCGTCACGCGAGCCACGTCTAAAACTTTCTGGTCGTATTCAGATTTTTCTCTCGGCGCCCTTGATCTGCCTCCTTGTCTGCCCATTGGTCTTGCCATAATAATATTCCTTACAGAATTACGGATTAGTACGGATTTTACGGATTTGAATTCTATCCGTAGCATCTGTATTTATCTGTAATTCCGTACGGTGCTAAAATTTTAGTCCTCCTTCTCTGGCGCCATCCGCCAGGGCCTTAATGATACCATGATACCGATAACCGCCCTTATCAAAAATTACGCTGCTAATTTTAAGTTCCGCCGCTTTTTTAGCAATCAGCTGACCAACCGCCACCGCCAATTCCAATTTTTTCTTTGAGCCGCTTTTTAAATCCAAATCGCTGGCGCTGGCCAAAGTTACGCTTTTCTCATCATTAATTAACTGCGCGTAAACATGTTTGTTACTGCGAAAAACCGACAGCCGCGGCCGCTTGGCGCTCCCTGAAATCTTAGCCCGGGTGCGCTTGGCCCGCTGTTGTCTTTTTTTTATTTTTGTTTTATTTGTATCTTTCATAACTTTTCCTTACAGAATTACGGATTAGTACGGATTTTACGGATTTGAATTTTATCCGTAGCATCTGTATTTATCTGTAATTCCGTACGGTGCTAAAATCCACCCTTAACCGCTTTTTTGCCGGCCTTACGCTTAACCACTTCGCCCTGATAGCGAATACCTTTGCCCTTGTAGGGTTCGGGCTTTTTTAATTTACGAATATTAGCCGCTGCCTGACCGACTAATTCTTTATCTATACCACTCACGGTAATCACGTTTTTTTCCACCTTTAAATCAATGCCCGGCGGCGCCTTAAATTCCACCGGATGGGAAAAACCCAAGCTCAACGTCAAGTCCTTGCCCCGCATAACGGCTTTATAACCGATACCTTCAATTTCCAGTTTTTTTTCAAAACCATTTTTAACTCCTTCCATCATATTAGCCAGCAAGGTTCGCATTAAGCCCCACAACGCCGCGCTTCTTTTACTGGTCCTGGCAATAGTAACCTCAATCTGCTTATCTTTTACTTCTACTTCGGCTTTAATTTCTCTAACCAACTCCCGCTTAAGCTCTCCTTTCGGACCTTTAATCACGACTAAACTGCCGTCAATTTTGACGTCTATGCCATTAGGAATTGCAATTGGTTGTTTACCTATTTTTGACATATTTTTACCAAACTTCACATAAATATTCTCCGCCGAGTTTCTTTCTTCTGGCTTCTTTATCGGTCATCAATCCCTGCGAAGTTGAAATAATAGCTACGCCGTAACCCTGTCTAACCGACCTAATTTTATCGGCCTGAATATACAAGCGCCTACCCAGCTTGCTGATTCGCTTAACTCCCTGAATCGCCGGCAAACCCTGATCATATTTTAAAGTAATCTCCAGTTTTTCCTTGGGCTTAGCGCCTTTTTTCTCAACCGAACCGACAAATCCTTCTTTCTCCAAAATCTTGGCCAGGGCCAGCTTGAGTTTAGAAAAAGGCAAAACCACCGCGGCGCGGCCGGCCTGCTGAGCATTTTTTATTTGAATTAACAAATCTGCGATTATATCCATAAATTTGGTACCTTACGGAATTACGGATTAGTACGGATTTTACGAATTTGAATTCTATCCGTAGCATCTGTATTTATCTGTAATTCTGTACGGGTCTACCAGCTTGATTTTTTAATACCCGGAATCTCTCCGCGATTAGCCATTTCCCGAAAACAGATGCGGCACAAATCAAAATCCCTCATATAAGCGCGCTTGCGGCCGCAACGAAAACAACGTCGCGTCCGGCGCGAAGAAAATTTGGGCTTTTTCTTTGATTTGGCGATCTGGGCTTCAGTAGCCATAGTATCTTACAGAATTACAGATTAGTACGGATTTTACGGATATGATTAATCTTATCTGTATCATCCGTATTTATCTGTAATTCCGTAGGGTGTTTAACTTTTAATTGGAAACCCCATTAACTTAAATAATTCAATGCCTTCTGGCTGGCTTTTAGCATTGGTGGTAACGGAAATTTCCAGGCCAAAAATCGTGCGGACATGCTCGTGCGAAATCTCCGGAAAAACTATTTGTTCCTTAAGGCCGATATTTAAACTGCCGCGCTGATCAACCGATTTGGCCGGCAAACCACGAAAATCGCGCGTCCGCGGCAAAGCTAAACTGATTAACCGGTCAACAAAATCGTACATTCGCCGACCGCGCAACGTAACTTTAATGCCAATTACCTGTCCTTGCCTGGTCTTGAAAGAAGCAATCGCTTTTTTAGCTTGAGTAGTCACCGCCTTCTGGCCGGCCAACGTAGTAATATCTTTTATAATATCCTCGTTGGCCTTTTCGTCCTGACAGAAGCGGCCGACACCGGAATTAATCGTCACTTTTAAAATCTTGGGCACGGCTAAATTATTTTTATAACCAAAGGTCTGCCGCATCGCGGGCACCACTTGTTTGATATATTTTTCTTGTAAGCGATTCATAACTTTTCCTTACGGAATTACGGATTAGTACGGATTTTACGGATTTGAATTTTATCCGTAGCATCTGTATTTATCTGTAATTCCGTAAGATGCTAAATTTCCTGCTGACATTTTTTACAAAATCTTAATTTACCGGCAGCTGTTATTTTATAACCAATTCTCGCTCCCTGGCCGCACTTGGGACACAGCAACAAAACGTTAGAAGCGTGCAGGGATTTGGACACTTCCACTATCTGTCCTTTTTCACCGCTGCGCCGTCCGCGTTTGTGCTTTTTAACTAAATTAACACCTCCAACGGTAATTCTGGACGCCACCGGCCAAACCTGCAAGACCTTGCCGCTTTTCCCTTTGTCCTTGCCGGTCATTATTAAAACTTGGTCATTTTTCTTAATCTTCATAACTTTTCCTTACGGAATTACGGATTAGTACGGATTTTACGGATTTGAATTTTATCCGTAGCATCTGTATTTATCTGTAATTCCGTACGGGTCTACACCACTTCCGGGGCTAATGAAATTATTGTATCAAAACCTTTGTTTTTCAACTCCCGAGCCACCGGACCAAACAGCCGCCCGCCCTTGGGCTCTTTATCGTCAACCAATACCACCGCGTTGTCGTCAAAACGCACGTAAGAACCATCCGGCCGACGAAAGGACTTGCGCTGCCTGACAATTACCGCTTTAACCACATCGCCCTTTTTTACGGCCTTGCGCGGCTCGGCCTTCTGGACCGAACAAACAATAATATCGCCCAGCTGCGCAACGCGAGCCCGCGTGCCGCCGAGCACCTTAAAACAACGAACGGTTTTTGCGCCGCTGTTATCGGCTACTTTTAAAATTGATCTTGGCTGAATCATATTAACTACGGATTACCGTGCCCGCCGATAACCAAAGCTGATTAGACGGAACTACATTTAAATTATGGTTTAAGCTTGCTTCAGCTTATATATTAACTAATCATTATCGGCTTTGGCAGGCGCGGCAGATATTTTACAGATATACAGATAAAACCGAGCTTTGCTATGTTACCTGGCTTTATCTGTATGCCTGTATAAATTCGTAAATCTATAAGTTCTTAACTTTTTCTAATCACCCGCCAACGCTTATGGCGCGACAACGGCCGGCACTCCTGCAAAATCACTTTATCGCCAACCTTATATTCACCCTTTTCGTCATGGGCCTGATAGCAAGTTGTTACCTTAAATCTTTTTTTGTATTTAGGGTGTTCTTTCAATCGCGTAATAGCCACCACCACGGTCTTTGTCATTTTATCCGATACCACCACCCCTTTTAATTGTTTCTTGGGCATATTATTTTTTCTCCTTAAAAATAGTTAAAATTTGCGCCACCTGTCGCTTGACCGCTTTTAGCTGATGCGTGTTTTTCAGTTTGTTGGCGGCCAAATCAAATCTCAAGCTGCGCAGCTTTTCCCGATTCTCCTTAAGCATCAACTGCAGCTCGTTCAATGGTTTTTGCCTTAGTTCTTTAGCGGTTGATTTCATAAAGTTATTTAACCACAAACTTAGTTTTAATCGGCAGTTTGTGCGCCGCCAGCCGCATTGCTTCCTGGGCAATCTCCAGCGTCACTCCGTCCATTTCAAACAAAATCCGGCCGGGCTTTATCACACAGACATAATGGTCCACGCTTCCTTTGCCGCCGCCCATCGGGGTCTCCGCTCCTTTTTTAGTGACGGGCTTGTCCGGAAAAACCCGCAGCCAAATCTTGCCGCCACGCTGCACATAACGAGTAATAGCCCGCCGTGCCGCTTCAATTTGCCGAGAGGTCAGCCAGCAAGTAGCCATGGCCTTTAAGCCATAAGAACCAAAAGCCAACTCCGCTCCGCCTTTTGTCAGGCCCCGAGCTCTGCCTTTATGCCATTTGCGATGTTTTACCTTTTTCGGAGATAACATATTATTTCTCTTTTTTATCGCCTATCTTATCTTTCTTTTTTTCATCCACTTCCTCTTTTTTAAAAACCCAGACCGTAATGCCAACCGTCCCATAGGTGGTGAAGGCGGTGGCCTGAGCAAAGTCAATTTTAACCCGCAATGTTTGCAGCGGAATCCGGCCTTGACGCAACCATTCCCGACGGGCAATTTCTGCGCCGCCCAAGCGCCCCTTCATCATAATTTTAGCGCCCAGCACATCCTTGGATTGCATTATTCGTTCCATGGTCTGCCTCATCACGCGCCGAAAAGGCAACCTTCTTTCCATCTGATCAGCTATGCTTTGAGCCACCACCGCCGCTTTACTTTCTGCTCCTCTCACTTCTTCCACGGACAGACGCAAATCAATTTTCAGCGGCCGTTTCATCTTCCGATGCAGCAAACTCTTCACTTCCTTTTTTAGGTCTTCAATGCCCGAGCCGCCTCGGCCAATAATCAAGCCGGGTCTAGCCGCGTGAATCATCACGTTAATAGAATTAACTGACCGCTCAATTTCAATCTGGTCAACGCCCGCCTTAATAAGTTTGGTCGCCAAAAAACCGCGGATAAAATAATCCTCCTTCAGAAATTCCTGATATTTCTTTTTATTGAACCAACGCGATTTCCAGTTTTGGGTGATGCCCAGCCGGAACGCTATTGGATGAACTTTCTGTCCCATATTATTTCCTTACGGAATTACGGATTAGTACGGATTTTACGGATTTGAATTTTATCCGTAGCATCTGTATTTATCTGTAATTCCGTACGGATTATATTGATTTTCGTCTAAAAACTTTTTTAATATTACCAAAGGTCTGCCGAGAAAAACGCCGTGACTTAGCTTGCCCTGAAGCGCCGTAGGGTTTAGGCGGCAAATGACCTTTCTTAACTTCCTCTACTTTCCCTTCGTCTTTGGTTTCAATTTTGGCAACCGGAGCAGCCGTTGACTGAATCGCCTCTTCCTCTTTGACCACTTGGGGGTTAGCTGATTTTTTAGCTAACTTAGCCGTCGGCACAAACTCAGCCAACACTAGTTTAACAGAACAAGTGCGTTTCATAATTGGATAAGCCCGGCCCATGGCTCGCGGCATCCATCTTTTCAAGGTTTGTCCCTCTTCCACCACAATATTTTTTATAAATAAATTATTTTCCTGAATACTAAAATTGTGTTTGGCATTAGCCACCGCCGAATTTAACAATTTCAAAACTAAAGGAGCCGGTTTTTTAATCAAAAACGTCAGCTGCGCCTTGGCTTGAGAGACCGGCTTGCCCTTAACCAGCGCCGTAACTAATCTTACTTTCCGAGACGCCACTCTTAAATTGTTTAAACTGGCTTTAATTTCTGCCATAATTGTTGAAATTTTCGAGCTCATCTTGTAGCGAAGAAAATTTCACTACAATTATGAGCATCCCGCCCCATTTCCACCCAAGTTCTTGGTTTGTCGCCTTTTGAAGGCGAAGCCGTTTTTCTTGAATTTTATGGTATGCCACCAATCTTGGAAAGAAATGGGGCGGGATAACTTTTTGTTGCCAAATTTTGTTCGCTCGCCGCTCCAAATTT
>PEUE01000047.1:600-9055 GCA_002780785.1 Candidatus Portnoybacteria bacterium CG02_land_8_20_14_3_00_45_8 | reverse complement strand
TAAACCCTTGGAAGAATTGCTAACTATGTTTCAAAAAAAGTTCGGCGAATACGATTATAACATTTATCATATTATCAAAAGCTTGGTTTATTTTGCCGACGCCGACACCGACGCCATGCCGCAGATGCGCGTTGATTTAAAATGGGAAGAGGTAAAAAAGTTTTTTATCGGGGAAAAAGAGAAATTGGCCAAAAAATTTCTTGGCATTTGATTTGAAATTTAGTGTTTGATGTCTTCAAAAGAAATGTGAAAGCTCCCGTTTTGGCTTGCGTCGGGTCGTCGATACCTCTGCGGTGTTAAAATCCAGCTTTAAGCTGGATTTTTTGGTTGATTTGGGATAAGATAAGAGAAAAATAAAGGGGGAAGAAAAACCATCATAGAACCGCAATACGACCCGAAAAAGGTGGAAGATAGAATTTATAAGCTCTGGGAAGAGAGCGGGTTTTTTAATCCGGATAATCTGCCGAAATTAGCCAATGGCAAAGAGCGAACCAAGCCCTATTGCATTATTATGCCGCCGCCCAACGCCAATGAGGTTTTGCATTTGGGCCACGCGCTGATGACGACACTGGAGGATATTTTAATTCGTTATCGCCGCCTGCAAGGCGACGCGACGCTTTGGCTGCCGGGCGCAGACCATGCCGGTTTTGAAACCCAGGTGGTTTTTGAAAAAAAACTGGAAAAAGAAGGCCGGAGCCGCTTTCAGTTTGACCGCGAAACGCTTTATCAGATGATTTGGGATTATGTTCAGGAAAATAAAGATGTTGCCCGGAATCAGCTAAAGCGTTTGGGCGCGTCGTGCGACTGGTCGCGCAATAAATTTACTCTGGACAAGGATATTGTTAGAATCGTTTATCAGACATTTGAAAAATTATGTAAAGACGGGCTGATTTATCGCGGCCCAAGAATTATCAATTGGTGTCCGAAACACCAGACCGGACTTTCGGATTTGGAAGTTAAATATGAAGACCGGGAAGATAAGTTGTGGTATATCAAATATCCCATTGTAGAACTAAAAAATCCTCCTCCCGTCTCGTTCGACGCGAGTCGAGGCGGGCAGTCCTCCCTAAGGGGAGGGAGTAAAAATAGTTCCCCTCCTTTAGGAGGGGTCAGGGGAGATTTTGATTATATTGAAGTGGCCACGACCCGGCCCGAAACGATGCTGGGCGATACGGCGGTGGCGGTCAGTCCCAAGGATAAGCGCTATAAAAAATTAGTCGGGCAAAGGGCTCTATTGCCCTTAATGAACCGCGAAATTTCCATTGTGGCCGATAGCGCGGTGGAAATGGAGTTTGGCACGGGCGCGGTGAAAGTGACGCCGGCTCACGACGCGACTGATTTTGAAATCGGTCAGCGTCATAATTTGGAAAGTATTTCGGTTATCGGACGGAATGATAAAATGACAGCGGCGGCTGGCGCTGTTTACGCTGGATTGCCAATTGCTGAAGCGCGGAAAAAAATTGTTGAGGATTTAGAAGCCCAAGGATTTTTAATGAAAGAAGAGCCATATCGCCATTCGGTTGGGGTTTGTTATAAATGCGGGCGGGTGATAGAGCCCTTGGTTTCGGAGCAATGGTTTGTGAAAATTAAGCCGTTGGCCGAGCGCGCGGTAAAAGCGGTTAAAAAGGGTGAAGTAAAGTTTATTAGCGCCAAGTACGAGAAAATTTTCCAGCATTGGATGGCCAATATCCGCGACTGGAATATTTCGCGGCAGATTGTTTGGGGAATACGGCTCCCGGTTTGGTATTGTCTGGCTTCGCCAGATTCTACGCAGCAGGACGAAAAATCTTGCTATGTCATCTCTGACCAAAAACCTAAAAAATGTCCAAAATGCGGCGCAACGGAATTTGTTCAAGAAACCGATACTTTTGACACCTGGTTTTCTTCGGGCCAGTGGCCTTTTGCCACTCTGCAGACAACCAACGCAGGGGATTTTGAGAAGTTTTATCCGACCGCGGTGATGGAAACCGGCTGGGATATTTTGTTTTTTTGGGTGGCGCGCATGATAATGATGGGATTTTACGCAACCGGCCAGAAGCCGTTTTCGCAGGTCTATATGCACGGCTTAATTCGCGATAAAGACAAGAAAAAAATGTCAAAGTCCAAGGGAAATGTGGTCAATCCCCTGGCGGTGGTTGATGAAAACGGCGCGGACGCTTTACGCATGGCGCTAGTTTTTAACGCCGCCTCGGACAGCGATTTGCCTTTTAACGAGGACAAAGTGGTGGCGCAAAAAAGATTCGCCAATAAAATTTGGAACGCGGCCAGATTCAGTTTGTCTAATTTGGCAGGATTTAATCCCGAGAACATAAAACCAAAATTCACGGCGGCGGATAAGCAGATATTAAAGGACTTGGGCGAGGTTATCAAAAAAGTCACCAAGGACTTGGATAGTTTTAATTTTCATGAAGCGGCGCAAAGCGCGTACCATTTTTTCTGGCATCAGTTTTGCGACAAGTGCATTGAGGATGTGAAAAAGAGAATTAAGGAGCCCCGTAGCGAATTAGATAAGACCACCGCGCAGTATGTTCTCTGGAAAGTGCTGGGGGACTCGCTTAAATTACTACATCCCTTTATGCCGTTTATTACCGAGGCGATTTATCAGGAAATGCCCTATAAGTTGCATCAAGCGTTAATTGTTGAAACTTGGCCAGCGGAATAAAATAGGTAACTAAAAGTAATTTACTCCAACATTTCAGTATGTTGGAGTAAAATTGGAGTAAAAGCAATGCGCGTTTTAAAAGTCAATCGTTCGACTGCGCTCGGAATAAATAAATATGAAAATTTTTAAAGTCAATCCAGAAAATTTAAGGGACTCGGAGGAAGCAATAATTGAGGCGGCCAAAGTGATGCTCAAAGGTGGCGTGGTGGTTTTTCCGACCGATACGGTTTACGGCTTGGGGTGTGACGCCACGGATGAAGCGGCTATCAGAAAGGTCTTCAGAATGAAGGGTCGTGACAAGAAAAAAGCACTGGCGGTGGTGGTGCGCGATATCGCCATGGCTAAAAAAATATCTTTCATTGACAAGCGGCTGGAACGGGCTTTGGAGGTTATTTGGCCGGGCGCGGTGAGCGTGATTTTATGGCGGCGTCATAAACTGCCGGAGGTGTTAACCGCCGGCGGGGAAAAAATTGCTTTGCGAATTCCCGACTATAAGCTTACTTATTTGCTGGCCGAAAATATGGGTCGGCCATACGTGGCTACTTCCGCTAACTTATCGGGGGAGCAGGCCACTATTAAAATCAGTCAGGTGTTGGAATATTTTGAGAATAGTTTTTTGAAGCCGGATTTGATTCTGGACGCGGGCGACCTCAAATTTTGCGAGCCCTCAACGGTGCTGGACTTATCAACCGACAAGCCCAAAATTGTACGTATCGGGCCGGTGGACAAGAAGAAGTTATTGGAGATATTGAGTATATAAAAGTCGCTCGGAACTTAATTTCAAAATACAAATGGATTATTGGTTGTTTCAACAAATCAACGGCTTAGCGAAGCAGTGGGCTTGGCTGGATTGGCTGGGAATTTTTTTGGCCAGTTATTGCCAGTATTTAGTGGTTGGCGCACTGCTGCTTTTTGTGTTGGCCGGCAAGACCAAAAAGGAGGAAGTTAGCCGCGCTTGGATGGTTGCTTTAGCTTTTTTAGCGGCGTTGGTGGCTCGGTATGGCGTGGCTTCGCTTATTTATTATTTTTTCACGCGCCTACGGCCGTTTGTCGCCCATGCCACCACGCAGCTAATTTTCTATGACGCGGCTAAGCCCTCTTTTCCTTCCGGCCACGCCACTTTTTTCTTTGCTTTGGCAGTGGTGGTATTTTTGTATAATAAAAAAATTGGCGGATGGTTTTTGGCGGCGGCTTTGTTAATTTCTCTGGCGCGCGTGTATGTTGGCGTGCATTATCCGGCGGATATTTTAGCCGGCGCGTTGATTGGTATTTTTACTGGCTGGGTGGTTTGGGCAGTAGCTAGAAAAGTAAAGCTGGTAAATTAAAAAAGACCCGGACGGGTCTTTTTTAAGATTTGTGCCGCGGGAGAGAATCGAGTTTTTGAGCTCCCTAGTTTTTTTCAATACCCACTAATTTTATAAAATCTTCCGCATTTTTTGATATTCTGACAACGTATTTTATTCGGCCATCTTTTGCTTTGTGAATTTGCAAGTTTGGTTTAAACCCGATTTTTGTTACCATTTCCATTACATCTTGTGAGAGGAGCTGAATCGCTGTTGTAAAATTTGCCATTTTGTATTTTCTGTCAAAATAAATAGAGCCATCCGTTTCAAATAATCCTTTCAGGCATTTCAAGGTTAACTTTTCATCATTTTTTATCCATTTGGGTATAGATATATTCTGTTTAATTTTTGGCCCACCTTTTGCTTTCCAGCCAAGAAGATTTTCTAATTTATTAGAATAGCAGCTTATATCAACGCAATTATCTTTTCTTCTGGTTACGGAAACCTTATTATAAGGGAAGACTTTTTGGAGAGAGGAGGAAATATTTTTAATTAGTTTTTTGTATTTTAGGTCGCAAGTTATTCTTAATCTTGTCGCTCGGCCATTGGGATTAGAAAGATTGCCATCACCAATGGCAACCCCAATAATATATGCCAGTTTAGATTTATAGCCAATTGAGCTACCCATAATTAAAAAAAAGTGCCGCGGGAGAGATTTGAACTCTCACGGTGTCGCCACCAATGGATTTTGAGTCCATCTTGTCTGCCAATTCCAACACCGCGGCTTAAAATAACAATCTTATTTTATCCCGCAAATCTCTGATTGTCAATTTAATCAGGATAGTTTATAATTAACATAAATGGCTAAAATCATCAGCGTTGTCAATCAAAAAGGGGGCACCGGCAAAACCACCACAGCTACCAACCTGGCGGCTTTTTTGGCGGCGCTGGGCAAATATGTGCTGTTGGTTGATTTGGACCCGCAGGCCAACGCCACTAGCGGCCTGGGCTTTGAGCCCGAAGCCCTGGATAAAACGCTATACCACGCCTTAACCGATGGGGCGGATCCAGAAGAGGCGGTTAAAAAGACCAATTTATTTGGCTATGATTTGATGCCGTCGCACGGCGACCTGGCCGGCGCGGCCATTGAACTGGTTAATATGGCGGAGCGAGAATTTAAGCTTTATAATCTCCTGCACCGCGTGCGCACCAATTATGATTATATTATTATTGATTGCCCGCCGAGCTTAGGGCTGCTCACTATTAATGGATTAACCGCGGCCGATGAAATTATTGTACCGGTGCAATGCGAATATTATGCGTTGGAGGGTTTGGGGCAATTGCTTAAAACCGTTAATTTAATTCAGGATAATCTGGGCCGCGACTTGCGCATCAAGGGCGCTTTGCTCACCATGCACGATAAGCGCAATAAGCTCTCCCGTCAGGTGGCCAAAGAAATTTGCCTGCATTTTCCCGGCTATGTTTTTGAAACGGTCGTGCCCCGCTGTGTTCGCTTGGCCGAAGCGCCAAGTTTTGGTAAAACAATTTTTCAATATGACCCCAATTCTCCGGGCGGCAAGGCCTATCGGCAGTTGGCCGAGGAATTAATTAAATTGGATAAAGAGGGCGAGCCAAAAACCCCCTCATTTTAATGCATTAATCATTATTCATCAATTGTTATGACTAAACTTGGTAAGGGTCTGCAGTCCCTAATTCCGCCGAGGCAAAAAGCCACCGAAGTTGATTATCCAAAACTTTCTCAACCTCCGCGGGAACGCAAAGAAAGTATTTTTGATATTGATGTCAATAAAATAAAAGCTAATCCTTTTCAGCCGCGCTATGAAGTAGAAGAGAGCTCACTAAAGGGACTGGCTGACTCCATTAAGCAGCATGGTATTTTGCAGCCCTTAATCGTGACCAAGTTTACCAAGGATAACAGCCGCGGCCAGGCGGTGGAGTATCAGCTGGTGGCCGGGCACCGGCGGTTGCGCGCCGCGGAGATGGCCGGGTTGCCGCGCGTGCCGGCGATTATCCGCGATTCTACCGACCAGCAGCGACTGGAATTGGCGCTGGTGGAAAATATTCAGCGGGCGGATTTAAACGCGATGGAGCGCGCTCAGGCCTTTAGGCGTCTGCAGGAAGAGTTTGATTTAACTCATGATGAGATTGCCAAGAAAGTGGGCAAGAGCCGAGAATTTGTTTCCAACACCATGCGTTTGCTTAATTTGCCTGACTCGGTCCAGCAGAGTTTGCGTCAGGCCCGGATTTCCGAAGGACACGCTCGGAGTATTGCCGGCATCAAAAACCCGGCGGCTCAAATGGCGCTGTTTGACGAAATAATTCAAAATAATTTGTCGGTGCGGCAGGTGGAACAGCGGGCGCGCGAAATTTATGTGCAGGCGCATAAGCGTCAGGTGGCCTTTGATCCGGAAATCAAAAAAATCGCCCAAAAGATTGAGCTGGCGCTGGGCAAAAAAGTGCAGATTAGAAAAAGCGGCGTGGGCGGGAGAGTGATGATTGATTTTGAGAGCAAAAAGGACCTGGAAGCGCTGGCGGATAAGTTTGTAAGGTAGCTCTGAGATAATAAAAAAATCCCTCGCTAAGGCGGGGGATTTTTTGTTTTGTGAGGGTTACTCGGCTTTCCAGCGGACATCCACCAGCCGCGAGTTGTCTTTAATCTTGGCTAAATTGTGGCAGTTGGCGCGGTGCACGGTGATGCGCTGATTTAAAGTGATGTAGCCGCGAATCGGCTGAGGGGGTTGCGGTTGGCAGCACTTGGCCAGCGTAGTGGTAATTTTGGCGTCGCCGGCCACCTCAGCGATGGGTTTTAAAACTCGCGGGCGGCTGATTGGCCTGAGCGGTTCTTGTTTGGGCGTTTCTTTTTTTACTTCTTCCTCGGTCTCTTTAATCCCGCTTAGTTTTTCTTGGTGGCGAGTCAGCCACTGGCGAATGCGGTCTTTGGCTTGGTGGGTTCGGACAAACTTTAGCCAGTCGCGCGATGGCCGGGCGTTTTTTTGAGTGATAATTTCCACTACTTGGCCGTTTTGCAACGAGGTATCCAGTGCCACCATTTTGCCGTCAACCCGGGCGCCCTGGCAATGCACGCCAACTTCCGAATGAATATGAAAAGCAAAGTCCACCGGCGTGGCCCCTTCCGGCAGGTCAATAACGTCACCTTGCGGGGTGAAAATGAAAATGCGGTTTTTGAAAAAATCAATTTTGAGCGACTGGAAAAACTCTTCGGGCGACTCGCGCATTTCTTTTTGCCATTCCTGCATCTGTTTTATCCATTTCAGTTCCTTTTCTGGTGCCGGGACAAAAATTCTTTTGATATAAGTGCCGAGGCCCTTTTGTTCGTTATAGTACCAGTGGGCGGCGATGCCGCGTTCGGCTTCTTCGTGCATTTGCAGCGTGCGAATCTGGATTTCGGTGATTTTGCCGCCCTGGGAAAAAACCGTGGTGTGGAGCGACTGGTACCCGTTGGGTTTGGGCAGAGCGATATAGTCCTTGATGCGGCCCGGCAGCGGACGCCATATTTTATGGATAACGCCGAGCGTCGCGTAGCAGTCCTCAATCGTGGGCACAATAATGCGCAGAGCAACTAAATCGTAGATGCGGTTTAAGTTCATTTCGTAGCGCTTGAGCTTACGGTACAAGCTATGGTAATGCTTGGCTCGCCAGAATATTTGCAGGGGCTTGATATTTTCTTTGAGCAGTTCTTTTTTCAGGTCGGGTGTGATTCTTTCCAAATATCGTTCGCGTTCCTCAAATTGGTCGTGCACTTGATTAACCAGCCAAAAGTATTCACCGGGCATTAAATATTGAAAAGACAGGTCTTCCAGTTCTCCTTTGATGCGGCCGATACCCAAGCGGTCGGCCAGCGGCGCAAAAATTTCCAGCGTTTCCAGAGCAATGCGTTTTTGTTTTTCCGGCGGCTGGGCGGCCAGCGTGCGCATATTATGCAGCCGGTCGGCGAATTTTATTAGAATGACCCGAATATCTTCGGCAATCGCCAAAAACATTTTACAGAGGTTTTCCACCGCCCGTTCCACGCCGTGATATTTTATTTTGCCGATTTTAGTGACGCTTTTAACGAGCGTGGCGATTTCTTTGCCAAATTCTTTTTCTAGCTTCCGTTCGCGCTCTTCCATGATGGTCTTGTCGTCATCCCCGTCGTCCAACACGTCATGCAACAGAGTAGCAGCCAGGGTTTTGGAATCAATTTTAAGGTCGGCAATGATCTCGGCCGCCGCCAAGCAGTGGATAATATAGGGTTCGCCGGATAATCTTTTTTGGCCCCGGTGCACTTCCTCGGCAAAATTATAAGCTCTCTCAATCAACTCCAGGTCGCAGCCGGGATTTGAGGTCTTGCATTTATCAAGAATTTTTTGGAGTTGTTCTTGGGGCATGCTATTCAGGTATATTATTCGACGGGTTGATTTTTTTCTTTATAGTCGCATTCTTTATTGCTGCACTTGGTGCCGTTTTTAGCGGCGACCAGCAGGGCGCC
>PEUE01000047.1:0-586 GCA_002780785.1 Candidatus Portnoybacteria bacterium CG02_land_8_20_14_3_00_45_8 | reverse complement strand
TTTCGTCTGTGACTTCCGTTTCGACAGCCACTCTTTCGGAAACTTTGGAAACACTGGTCAACTTCGTGTTAAATGGTTCGAAAAATTCTCTAATTACCGGCACCCATTCCTTTTTTCCGTTGGCAATTTCATCCAAATCGTCTTCCATGTGGGCAGTAAATTGATAATCAAAAATGTCCGGAAAATATTCCAGCAGGAAATCATTAACCGCTATTCCCAAGGAAGTTGGGGAAAATTTATTCTCTGTTTTTTCAACATACATCCGGTCTTGAATTGTGGAAATCGTCGGGGCATAAGTTGACGGCCGGCCAATTCCGTATTCTTCCAAAGTTTTAATTAAAGAAGCCTCGTTATATCTCGCCGGCGGTTTGGTAAATTTCTGTAGCGGGTTCACTTTCACCAAATCTAATTCATCGCCGATAAACAATTCTGGTAGTTGCAATTGCCCGTCTTCGTCACTCTCGCCCTTACCGTACAAAGTTAACCAGCCGGCAAATTTGATTATTCTTCCCAAGGTTTCCAAATCATAATGGTTAGTTTTAGATGTAGCCAAGACTGATAACTTTGTCTCATCAAAAACTGCCTC
>PEUE01000006.1:8179-9883 GCA_002780785.1 Candidatus Portnoybacteria bacterium CG02_land_8_20_14_3_00_45_8 | reverse complement strand
TAAAAACATCCTTAAAATCGTTGAGGAGCTTACCGGGACCGGAAAACAAACTGCCAAAATACAGCAGTCCCTTGGAACCAAAAAGTATAAAGTTCAAAAAAACTCTAAAAATGTCCCGCATTCCCGCCACCCAACCGGCAAATTCTGTATATCTGCTCACCACCATTCTTCCCCGAAATACAATCAGTTCCAAAATTGGAGGCAATAAAAGCAGGGGGGCCAGCCACAAAGAAATCCTGGTTATTTTTTCAATTTTCTCTTTTGTCAGGAAATAAAGAAGCAAAATAAAAAAGAGAAAGGAAAAAAGATAAAAAGCCGGGCCATGGAGGAAAAAAAACTGCCATTTGAATAGAGCTGGACTAATAAGATTTTCTAAAAAAATTCTTATAAAAACAAAGCAAAAAAAGACGACCAGCCAGCCAATAACATCAATTTTTTGATTCTCTAATTTATCTATCAATTGACAAACTAGAGAGTTTATTTTTTGAAAAATTTTCATTGCAAATACTATTTTTTTCTTTCCGCCATAAAATACGCTAAGTCCTGAAAAAAACAAATTACGTCTTGGGCCAATGGCGGTCGGGCTTGCCGGAGATAATGAATGGCTTTTTTAACCCTTAGGTCGGCAATCCTGCGACAATAATCAACACTGCCCGATTTATGAAGTATGGCAATAACTTTTTTAATTTCGCCGGCGGTTGCTTTTCCATTGCCAAGAATCCTTAAAATAAACTTTTTCTCTTGAATGTTCGCTTTTTTCAACGCCTGAATCGCCAAAAGCGTCTTTTTCCCTTTCTTAATATCGGAGCCGATTCCCCTGCCCTTTCCGCCCTTAAAATCAATGTCCAAAAGGTCATCTTTGAGCTGAAAAGCGATGCTTATTTCTTCTGCGTATTTTCCCAGCGTTTTTCTTTGACTGGCGCCGGCTCCGCCCAAAATAGCGCCCCATTCTATCACCGCCTGAAAAAGCCGGCCGGTTTTGCACAAAACCATATCGTAATAATCTTGCTCGCGCGCGTCGCTGGCCTGCTCAAAATAAAGGTCAATCGCCTGACCGGTATTGTCAAAGATTGAAACCGCTTGATGCAATTTCATCCCCGCCACTTTCTTTTCATCGGAAATTTTTGATTCCAGTATCGGCAAACTGCTTAAAGTGTGGAGATATTTTCCGTTAATTATCCCCGCCACCACCCCAAAACGCGCGGCGCTGTTTTTATACAAAATATTTTCAGAAAGAGACCGGCCGTATTTTTTTTCAAACCAACGCTGAAGCAAAATATGGCTAGCCCACTCGCCGCGGCGTTGCTCATCTTCATCATAGATATCGTCATGAATTAAAGTGTAGTTATGATAAAGCTCAAAAGCCAGCGCCGGCGTCAAAATTTTTTTAATGTCCCTGCCCCCGACTGCCCGATAAGCCATCAAAGTTAAAATCGGACGAAGTCGTTTGCCGGACCTTAAACAATAAGTCAAAAATAACTGGTGCTGATTTTTGACAAAAGAGTTGCCAAAAGACGGCAATTCTTTTATTTTCTGACTTAAATAGTCCCTTAGGGCTTTATCAATAAGCCGCTGATAAAGTTTTAGAGTTTTCGAAAAATTCATGCCGTAAAGTGTAAATTATAAACGAAGCGATTATCTAATATCGTGATATCAGATATCACGATATTATGCAATTAAAGTAAGAAATGAATTTTCTTTTCT
>PEUE01000006.1:6444-8129 GCA_002780785.1 Candidatus Portnoybacteria bacterium CG02_land_8_20_14_3_00_45_8 | reverse complement strand
GGCGAGCGGCTCGCCAAAAAGCGCAACAAAAATGGTTGCCGCCGCCAGAAAAGGTCCAAAGGGAATTTGGGATTTAAGCTGTTTGCGGCCGGCAATAATTAAACCGACGCCCGTCAGCGCGCCGGATAAAAACGCCAAAAACAAGGCCAAAAAAATATCCGGCCAGCCGAGAACCAAACCCATTAAAAACGCCAGCTTGACATCGCCCCAGCCCAGGCCGCGGCCGCGGGTCAAAATTATAATTGCCGCAAAAAAAGCGGCGGCGGCGAAAGCGGAAAGCAAATAAGGGTATAACCCCACCCATCCTCCCCTTAAATTAAGGGAAGGGAGAGAGGGGTTAAAAAACGCATTTCCTAAACGATAAATCAAAGAAACAATAATGGCCGGAAATATTATCTTATCGGGAATGATATAGCGCCTAAGGTCGTAGACGAAGATGACAATCAGAGAACAAAAAACATATAACAAATAACAAAAAGACGCTAAATCAAAAATTGAAAATTCACCCCTCCCCACCCCTCCCCTTATCAAGGGAAGGGAGAGGGTGAGGTTATTAAAAACCAATAAAAACAGCAGCCCCGTGGCTATCTCAACGAGCGGATACTGCCAAGATATTTTTTGTCCGCAATAACGACATTTCCCTCTCAACCAAATAAAACTTGCTACCGGTATCAGATCATACCAGCGCAAAACTTGGCCGCATCTTGGGCAGCGCGAACGGTTCCCAAAAAATTTTTGCAGCCCTACAGAGAACCGTTCTCGGAAAATTTTCCGAGAACGGTTCTCTGTTAATTCCAGCCGGCAGACGACTACATTGAGAAAACTGCCAACCGCTAAACCTAAAACAAAAACAATCATCAACAAAATAAAAGGCATGCTTTTTATTTTTATTTAAGGCCTCACGTCGTAAATCGGGTCTTCCCCGCTGAAGCTCCCGCTGGCGCAATCGTCAGAAATTATATCGGCGTCGCTTAACAAAATAATGCCGTCCCCCGATTCCAAGCCCACCGACGTGCCCAAATGATAGCTGTTGCGGGCGGAATTGACGCAATACTGATAGCCATCAATGCCGTTTGGATCCATCGGCTCGGCATTAACATACTGGGGCGCGAGTTCCGATAAATCCGACGGATAGCGGCCGTTGGAATCCTGATGCATCTCCAGCGCCAACTGAAGCTGGCGAACATCCGAAACGCGACGCGCGTCGCGCGCCTTGCCACGAGCCGTGTTCAAAGAAACCATCACAATGATTGATAAAATACCGATAATGGTGATAACCACTAATAGCTCAATTAAAGTAAACCCAGCGCTACTTTTTTTATGTCTCATAGATTTAATCTTTTTAAAAAATTTAGCGATCCTCAATAGATATTGTACCATTTTCCAAAAACAAAAACCATCTCCCAACAAAAGGCCTGATGGTTTTTGTTAAGTTTAAACAGAGTAAGTTTTACGGCGTTACGTCATAGACCGGGTCCGCTCCGGGAAATCCGCCCGATTCACAGATTGAAGCGTCGGCGTCAGCGTCAGTGGTAAAAACAGTATTGGTGGTTTCCAATCCCGCTGCCTTGGTTCCCAAGTGATAACCGCGCGCCGATGAAACGCAGTACTGATAAGCGCTCGTTCCGTCTGGATCAGTTGGCACGGCCGCAATATAGGTTGGCGCCAAGCCAGACAGGGCGGCC
>PEUE01000006.1:735-6417 GCA_002780785.1 Candidatus Portnoybacteria bacterium CG02_land_8_20_14_3_00_45_8 | reverse complement strand
ATCTGCAGCGCCAACTGAAGCTGGCGAACATCCGAAACGCGGCGCGCGTCGCGCGCTTTAGCTCGGGCCGTGTTCAAAGAAACCATCACGATGGTTGACAAAATGCCGATAATAGCGATAACGACCAATAATTCAATTAAAGTGAAACCTTTTTGTTTTCTCATATTATTCACCTCCCTTCATTCATGAAACACAAAACATATAACATGTAACAAATTAATTTTTATTTTGGCTAGCAAGGACGATGCGCCAGCAGGCATATCGTCCGACCTGCCCGCCGATAACCAAAGCTGATTGCTGGGAATTATACTTAAATTATACTTTAAGTTTGCGTTAAATATATCCCAACTAATCATTATCGGCTTTGGCAGGCGGGGCGAAGACAAACGAAAGGGTTTTAATACCCTTTATTTTCTAAATTTCTAGTTGTTTTCCACAACATAGCGCCGATTTCTTCGGCTAATTTCATTGCTTCTTGATATTCTTTTTCGTTGAGATATTTTTCTTTAAATGAAAAATGTAAAAGGTATTTACATTCTTTCAGTGATCCGTATGAAATTTCCAAAAAATTCAACATCACTAATTTTTTCCGACGAGCATATCCTTCAATATAATTCAAAATTATAGACAATGCCGCCCGCCTAATTTGTGAAACAACTCCATATAATTCATCCTTAGGGAATTTCTTAGTCAGAGCATAAACAAGGTGCACAAACTCATCCATCTTTATCTTAAGCTTATCATGGAAAGAACCTTCAGTCATGTTTATATGTTATCTGTTACATGTTGTCTGTTATATGCTTTACATACCGCCGGCAATATTGTAAATAGGCATAAGAATAGCCACCATCAAAACGGCGATTGCTCCGCCGATTAAAAATATCAGCAGCGGCTCAATCAGCTGAGACAGATTGTCAACCGTGCTGTCTATTTCCCGACTATAAAACTGGGACAGCTTTTTCAAAATCATATCTAAAGAACCGGTCTGCTCACCCGTGGCAATCATTTGAACCACCAGCGGCGGAATTTCTTTATGTTTGACCAGGGAACCCGACAGAGTGCTGCCCACCCTCACCTCTTCTTTGGCCTCATTAACAATGTTTTGATAAACTACGTTGCCCACCACATCCGCCGTCACTTGAAGCGCCTGCAGAATAGACAGGCCGCCCTGGATTAAAGTGCTTAGATTTTCGGCAATTCTGGCCACATAAATTTTCTGGAAAATTCTCTTGCCAAAAATCGGCATTTTTAGCTTTAACTCATCCCAACGATAGCGCGCCGCAGTTGAATTCTGAACTAAGTGATAAACGTACCACCCGCCACCCACCAAAATCAGCAATAGCAACCACCACCAGCCCTTCAAAAACACAGAGAAACCGACAATCATCTTAGTCAACGGCGGCAGCTCTTTGCCGGCCTCCTCCAAAAAAGCCGTGAGCTTAGGCACCACCATAATCATCATCAAAGCGCCAACATTGGAAAAAGCGGCCAAAATAAAAGCCGGATAAGTCATGGCGTTTTTTACCCGCGATATCAAATATTGTTGTTTTTCCAAATAATCAGCCAAATAGTTAAGGGCGTTTTCCAAGTTTCCCGAGGCCTCGCCGGGCTTAATCATATTCACGACAAAAATAGAAAAAACCTTAGGATGCTTGCCCAGAGCTCGGGATAATACTAGCCCCCCCTCAACGTCAGCCGATACTTCCAATATCACATTCCGAAAGTGTTCACTTTCAGTTTGTTTGGCCAACGCCTGCAAAGCGACCAGCAATGGAACTTGAGCCGAAACCAGAGTCGCCAACTGCCGGGTAAAGATTACTATGTCTTTTGCTTTGACCCGCTCAAAGATTGGCAACCGCTTGGCAAAAAATGGCATCTTGGTAGACGGCTCCAAGCTCAAAACTATCAAATTACGCGCCTGCAGCGCTTCCAGGGCCGCCCGGGAATTATTGGCTTCAATGACGCTTGACTGCGTTTCGCCCTGCTTGGTTTTGACGGTATAGTTGAATTCCATGATAACAAATGCAAAAATTAAATATCAAAAATCAAAATGACAGCTTAAAATTATAAAATTAATAATTATCTTTTGCCTTTAAGAGTCAAAATACTGGAGGCAATAATGTTAGCAATTTCAATCAATTCTTCCAACAACCATTCTAATTCTTTTTTATCTCCTTTATTAGTATCTCTTAACAGACATAACCAAACCTTTGATTCGTTAGCAGATTTGAGAGAATGCGTGAAAAAATTGATAAAATCCTTTCTGGAACTGGATGAATTGGCTTCTATGTAGTTGGCCAATATACTCGTGCCGCTTCTCAAAAGCTGATTCCCCATTATTGAGCCAACCGAGTCCTTTGGTAGTTTATCAATAAATTTAATAAGCCGCAAAACCCAATTGTATAATCTTTTCTTAAATTCATTTTTGAATTTTACATTGTCATTTTCCACTTTGATATTTAAATTTTAAATTACAAAGCCCTTTACCGCTGCAATAGCATTTTCAGCTCTCGCGAATTGGTTGAATACGTTTCGGCGTTTTCGTAAGTCACCAGACCTTTTTCTACCAAATCAACCAAAGAGCGATTAAGCGAAATCATCCCCTCCTCGGAGCTGGTTTCAATCACCATGTCAATTTGATGCGCCTTGCCTTCACGAATTAAATTGCGCACCGCCGAATTAACAATTAAAAGTTCCACTGCATTTATCAGCCCTCCTTTGGCGGCCGGCACAAGACGACGCGACAAAATGCCCAGCAATGTGGCCGACAGCTGCGACCTGATTTGGTTTTGCTGATGCGACGGAAAACTATCAATTATGCGGTCAATGGTTTGGGCGGCGGTATTAGTATGCAAAGTTGAAAAAATAAGATGTCCGGTCTCGGCGGCGGTAATAACGGTAGAAATTGTTTCCAGATCCCTCATCTCGCCAATCATGACAACATCCGCGTCCTCCCGAAACATCGCCCGCAGGCCCCGATGAAAATTCTGCACATCATCCCCCACCTCGCGCTGGTCAATAATACATTTGTCTTGAGCAAAGAGATATTCAATCGGGTCCTCAATGGTAATAATGTGGTCTTGTCGGGTATGGTTAACTTCATCAACCATCGCCGCCAGAGCCGTGGACTTGCCGTGACCCGACGGCCCCACCACCAAGAAAAATCCCTGGGCAGCTTGCGTGAACTGATGCAGTGATGGCGGCAAATTCAAGTCCTCAACTGTCCGGATATGAGTTGGAATAAAACGCATCGCCGCCGCCACGTTGCCCGAGGCCTGATAAATATTAACTCTAAAGCGCGCTTTGTCTTTATGATTAAAAGATAAATCAATATCCTTATTCTCCCAAAACTTTTTTTCTTGTTCCTCGCTTAAAAGAGAAATCGCCAGATTTTTAGTGTCTTCGCCGCTAAAAACCTTCCGGCCCGGCAGGACCACCAGCTGGCCGTCAACGCGCAACATGGCCGGTCGGCCGGCGGACAAATGAAGGTCGGTGGCATCGCGTTTAATTACCTCTTCCAACAAACCCTCTATCTCTTTTTTATAATCAGAAGTTGCCATACTTTTAAACTTTTTTTAATTTAACTGATTAAAGCCCCTTTTTTTCTAAAACCTTCTTGGCTTTGGCGACCACTTCGGTCGGTGTAAAGTGCGCCTTGATAATATAATCATCCGCCCCCAGCTTTAAGCCCTTTTCCACCTCTTCTTTCTGGCCTAAATTGGTTAAAGCAATCACCGAAACGTTCTTTAGGCCCGGCTCGTTTTTAATGTTGCGCAAGACCTCAAAGCCGTCCATTTTGGGCAAAACAATATCCAGCAAAACCAAATCCGGCTTTTGCTCTTTTATCTTATTTAATCCCTCCTCCCCGTCGGCCGCCACGTCAACTTCAAAACCGCTTTCGGTTAATTTGACAACGTACATTTCTGACAAAAATTTATCATCCTCCACTAATATAATCTTTTTCTTATTGTCTGACATGGTCATGGTCATTTTAACATTTTAACATACGAACATTTAAACATTATATCCGGAGCCGTATTCCATGTTTAAATGCTTGCATACTTAAATGTTTTTTATTACGGCCCAATGGTGTTGCCACAGCCCGGCGTATAACTTTTTAGATAATCTGTCTCCATACAAAATTTTAGAACATAAGTTGAGTCGCCATTCGACGACTGATAAGTATAGACGTAAGGACTGACATTTGTCGGATCAACCGGAACATTTTGCATTAATCGATCACTTACAATCTCCGAAGAAAAAGCATCGTTGCCGGTAAGCGTTGTTTCTTCCGTAAAAGAAGGGTAGGTTGCGTATTGGACCTGGTACATTGCCAAAGCATCGCGAATTGCTTTCATGTCGGCCGCTCGCCGATCATCTCGAGCCCTGGCTCTCAATCCATTAATTGATACCATTGTAATTGTCGCCAAAACGCCAATAATAGCAATAACAACCAATAATTCAATCAGGGTGAAACCGCCGGGACTAACGTGTTTTCTCAAAATATAGTTCCTCTTTCGCTTAATCATGACTTAATGAAAAATGTAAATTTCAAAAATCAAAATGGCAGTTTAAAATGTAAAATTGCTTAATTCATTTTTAAATTTTGCATTGTCATTTTCCATTTTGATTTTTCAATTTTAATTTTGCCTACCGTTATTTGTCTTCTTCCGCCGCCCGCATCAGCTCTTTAAAAGAAATTAGTCCCTGCAAGACCTTGATTAATCCGTCCTGCCGCATAGTTATCATACCTTGACGTTCCGCCTCAACTTTTATCTTGGCCTCGCTGGCTCCTTCAAGAATTATTTTTTCCAGCTCCGGCGTCATGGCCAATGATTCAAAAATAGCGATGCGGTCTTTAGTTCCCTTATTGGCGCAGAACTTACAGCCGGGCGCCTGCCAAATTTTTATATTTTTAGTATCAACATCCGCAAATTCCTTTCTAACAATCGGCGACAACAAAGCCAGCTCCCGTTCAATGACCGCCCTAATCTGCGCTGGCGGCTCAATCGGTTTTTTACACTCATTGCACAGACGACGCACCAGCCGCTGCGACATAGCCGCGCTCAACGAGGACGGAATCAAAAAGGTATTAACTCCCATATCCACCAGTCGCGGCACCACGCCCATGGCGTTGTTGGTATGCAATGTTGACAAAACAATGTGGCCGGTCAAAGCGGCATGCGTGGCCAACTCCGCCGTTTCTGCGTCGCGAATTTCGCCCACCATGATAATATCGGGATCCTGACGCAAAACAGAGCGCAAACCCGAAGCAAAGGTATAGCCAATTTCCGGCTTAATCTGCGACTGGCTAACTCCTTCAATGTAATATTCCACCGGATCTTCCAGAGAAACAATATTAACGCTTTCTTTGTTCAGCACCCGTAAAATAGCGTAAAGCGTCGTTGTTTTGCCCGAACCCGTGGGACCGGTAAGCAACAGCATGCCGAAAGGCCGATTAATGGCCTGATCCACCATGCGGCGGTTATGACCGACCAACCCTAATTTATCAAAATCGGTCAAGCCAACGGTCGGATCCAATAAACGCAGCACTACTTTCTCGCCGAAAGACGTTGGAAAAGTGGAAACACGGAAGTCAATCTTTTTTTCGTCAATCACCGAGTGGAAACGACCATCCTGCGGTACTCGGGTTTCGTCTATTTTAAGCGAAGCCAAAATCTT
>PEUE01000006.1:0-695 GCA_002780785.1 Candidatus Portnoybacteria bacterium CG02_land_8_20_14_3_00_45_8 | reverse complement strand
AATAAGCTCGTATACAGCACGCCATCAACCCGAAAGCGAACTCGCAGTTCTGTTTCGGTCGGCTCAATATGAATATCCGAGGCCCGGCCATCCAAAGCATGCCTTAAAAAAACCGCCACAATCTTGGTGATCGGAGCGTCCACCATCACCCTATTCAAGATATCATCGGCTTTTTCCTCCCGCTCGCCCCTCCTTACCTTCTCTTTATCGGTGGCCAGCTCTTGCTCCAAATCCAGCAACGCCTTTCCCACTTCCTCTTTTAAGGTGCGGTATTGTTTTAAAACATTTTTAAAATCGGTCGGCGTAATCAAATAAATCTCCGGCTCCGCGCTCCGACTTTCCGCAATAAACCGGACTGCTTCTTGGGCCTTCAAATCATCCGGGTTTATCATGCCCACCCGCAAAATATCTTTTTCTTTGCTGATGGGAACAAATTGATAAAAAGTCGCCGCCTCTTCAGAGACCTCTCTTAAAATATCCGGCGAGATTATCTTCCCGGACAAATCAGCCAAAGACAGGCCAAGTTTCTTGGCCCGTTCTTGCGCTTGTTTGACCTCGCTGGAAATTGTAGCCATCTATCTATCAAAATTTATTGGCCCTATAAGTCCTATCTGTCTTATAAGTCCTATGTGTCCTATGCGTCCTATATGTCTTAAAGTTTTCGCGCCTTAAAATCCGGCAAAAGGATTGGCTCG
>PEUE01000052.1 GCA_002780785.1 Candidatus Portnoybacteria bacterium CG02_land_8_20_14_3_00_45_8 | reverse complement strand
CGCGGCCAGATTAACAAAAGATTTAATAAAGTTAAGGGGCGAGGTTCCGGGTGTTTTTGTGTTGGCGCTGGAGGGAGAATTGGGCGCCGGAAAAACAACTTTTACGCAAGGACTGGCCAGGGCTTTAAAAATCAAAGAGTCGATTTTAAGCCCAACCTTTGTGATAATGAAACGTTTTCCGGTGAAAGATAAAAGATTGGCCGATTTTTATCACTTGGATTGTTATCGCGTCAGCGACTTTCGTGAAATTATGGCGTTAGGCTTTGGGCAAATTATAGCCGAACCCCAGGGCTTGGTGGTGATTGAATGGGCGGAAAAGATTAAGGATATTTTGCCGCCCGATACTATTTGGTTGAAGTTTGAACATAAGGGAGGAGATAAGCGAAAAATCAAAATGTAAAATTGACGCGTAGCGTCATCCCGACCCCGCCTTGGCGGGGGAGAGATCTCTCAACTTGTTTGAGAAAACTTCTAGCATTCGCCAGAGATCCTTCGTCGCTACGCTCCTCAGGACGACAACTTCTTTGTCATTTTACATTGTTCCGACTTTGTCGAGAATGCTCGATAAAGTCGGCATCATTTTTCATTTTGATTTTTACATTTTAAATTAGTTCAATGGTTGCTGAAAATAAAAAATTGAAAACATTGGTTTTAATAGACGGCCATGCCTTAGTGCATCGGGCGTATCACGCGCTGCCACCGTTGAGCACCGGCCAGGGCGAGCTGGTTAACGCGGTGTATGGTTTTGCGTCAATTTTATTGAAAGTGTTAAAGGATTTGCAGCCCGATTATATTGCCGCGACTTTTGATTTGGCCGGTCCAACCTTTCGTCACAAAGAGTTTGAGGAGTATAAGGCCACGCGCGTTAAAGCCCCCGATGAACTCTACGCGCAAATCGGCCGGGTCAAAGACGTGCTGGCGGCTTTTAATATTCCGGTCTGGGAAAAAGAGGGCTACGAGGCCGACGATGTTATCGGCACGATTGCTAAACAAGTTAACAGAAAACAGATAACAGAAAACAACGGGAAAATAAAAACCATTATCGTAACTGGGGATTTAGACACACTGCAGTTGGTCGATAACAATATCAGTATCTTTACCTTGAAAAAAGGCGTTAAGGAGACGATTCTGTATGACGAGGCGGCAGTGCGGGCGCGTTTTGAGGGCTTGGGGCCGGAGCAAATGGTTGACTACAAGGGGTTAAAGGGCGACCCATCCGATAATATCCCGGGTGTGCCGGGCATTGGCGAAAAAACGGCCATTGAGCTTTTAAAACAATACGGCAGCTTAGATAATTTGTATAAGGAATTAGCCAAAGAAAAAAGTAGTTTTAAGAACGAGAAATTAAAAACTAAACTGCTAGAGAATAAAGAGCAGGCATTTTTTAGTAAGTATCTGGCCACTATTAAACAGGACGCGCCGATCAAGTTTAAATTAAAAGACGCGGTGACACATGATTATGATAAAGACAAGGTAATTAAAATTTTTAAGGACTTGGGTTTTTATTCGTTAATTACTCGCCTGCCCGATTCGGGAAAAAGTCAGGCGGTTGAAAAAGAAAAACCAGAAGTAAAGGAACTTAATGACAAAAAAGATGTCTATGAAAAAATTGAGCAAGCGAGAACGCAAGGAATTTTACCGGATAAACTTTATCAGCTGGAGAAGGAACTCGTGCCGGTAATTGACGCGATGGAAAAAACCGGCATTAAAATTGACGCGGCTTATTTGAAAAAATTAGGCCAGCGGGTCAACAAAAGCTTGGCGGAATTGGAAACCAAAATATACAAGGCCGCTGGCATCAGGTTTAATGTTAATTCCCCCCAGCAGCTGTCAGAGATTCTTTTCAGTAAATTAAATATCGCCACTAAAGGGCTCAAAAAAACGCCGGGCAAAGTAATTTCTACGGCTGCGGGCGAGCTGCAAAAACTCAAAGGCCAGCACCCGATTATTGATTTAATAATCGTCAACCGCGAACTGACAAAGCTCAAAACTACCTATATTGAGGCCTTGCCAAAATTAGTGGCCGCCGACGGCCGGCTGCATACCAGTTTTGATGCGCTGGGCACCAGCACCGGCCGCTTATCTTCCAAAAATCCTAATTTGCAAAATATTCCTATCCGGACGGAATTGGGAAATGAAATTCGCAAGGCCTTTGTGGCGGATAAAGGCTGTAAGTTATTGGCGGCCGATTATTCGCAAATTGAGTTGCGCGTGGTAGCTCATATCGCCAAAGATAAAGAGATGACGCAGGCCTTTAAAGAAAATAAAGATATTCATACTATTACCGCGGCCGAGGTGCTGGAGGTGGTTCCCGATAAAGTTACCAAAGAGATGCGGCGCATGGCTAAAGTATTGAATTTTGGCGTGCTCTATGGCATGGGGGCGCACGGCTTTGCCGAGGCCGCCGGCATTGATAACAGCCGGGCCAAGGACTTTATCAAAAAATATTTTGAGGAGTTTTCCGGTATAGCTCGTTATGTTGAACAAACCAAAAAATCAGCGGAACGGCAGGGCTTCGTGCAAACTATGTTTGGCCGCCGGCGTTTCATTCCCGAAATTAATTCTTCGGCTTGGAATTTGCGCCAGTCGGCGGAGCGCATGGCGGTTAACATGCCCATTCAAGGCACGGCCGCCGATATTATGAAGCTAGCCATGGTTGGCGTGGCTAAAAACCAGTGGCTGGCAGCTAATAGTAAAATGTTATTGCAGGTCCACGATGAGTTGGTTTTTGAGGTAGCTAATGATAAAGTCAAAGAAGCGGCTAAAGAAATAAAAACTATTATGGAAAATGTTTATCAACTGGCTGTTCCTTTAAAGATGGAGCTAGAGGTGGGGGATAATTGGGGAGAGCTTAAACAATTAATAATTAACGATTAACACTTAGATGAAGAAATATTTGCCGGTAACTTTATTTATAATTTTAATTATTTTGGGCGGCTATTTTATTTTTAGTGGTAAAGGAAAAGTAGTTGATATTTCCGGCAGCGGTTCAAGCGCTTCACCTAGCGCCTCGCCTAAATTATCCAATAGCCCTATCAGCGGCTTGGAGTGTGCCAATGCCAATCGCCGGCCAATTGCCGCGATGTTGAGCGGCGACGCCATAACACGGCCACTATCGGGCTTGAACGAGGCGGATTTAGTTTTTGATATGCCGGTTATCACTGACAGCATTACGCGGATGATGGCAGTTTATGTTTGTAATTCGCCTAAAGAAATCGGTTCAATTCGCTCAACGCGCGACGATTTTATTCCCTTGGCGCGGGGTCTGGATGCAATTTTGGCTCACTGGGGCGGTTCGCACTTCGCCTTGGCTTTGTTGGATAAGGGCATTATGGATAATATTGACGCGCTTAAAAATCCGGCCAATTCTTTTTTTCGCAAGTCAGGCATTGCCGCGCCGCACAACGGCTTTACTTCTTATAGCCGTCTGACAGAAGCGGCGCAGAAATTGGACTATCGTTTAACCGGTGAAGTTAACGGCTATCTGCATTTAGAGGGAGAGATAAGCCCTGTCGCCACTAGTACCAAGACCCTGGATTTGGGTTTTCCGGGCGACTATCATATCAAATATACTTATAGTCCTCAGGATAATACTTATTGGCGGTGGCGCGGCGGGACCAAAGAAATTGATAAAAATAACGGCCAGCAGGTGGGGGTTAAAAACGTGGTGGCGATGATTGCGCCTTCGCGGCAAATTGAGGGGCAGTACAACACCGTTCAAGTTGAGGGCGAGGGGCCGGCTAAAATTTACCGCAACGGCGAGGAAATTTCCGGCACTTGGAAAAAAGATGCTAAAAACCAAACTAGCAAGCTATATTTCTACGACGCCGCGGGGCAAGAAATTAAATTCGTCACCGGGTCGATCTGGGTGGAAGTAGTTCAGCCCAATCAGAGTATTAGCTGGCAGTAAATATTATTTCACCATGGTCTATTTTTTCTATGGCGCGGATGCTTTACGGCTGCGCCAAAAAGTTAATCAAGTTATTGCAGGTTATCGCTCTAAGCACCAAAGTGGTCTGAATTTTGGTCAATTTGATTTGGCTCAAGAGGACTCGCTGGCCGGACTTAAAAACTTTTTGGATTCTTATTCCATGTTTGTTGAAAAAAAACTGGCGGTGGTTAAAAACTTATTTGAAGCGGGTGAAAACCTGCAGGAGGAGCTGGCCTTTTATTTGAAAAACAGCGATATTTTAAAAACTCAGGAAAGTTTTTTGGTAATTGAACAAGAGCTGGAGTTAAGTGAGGATAAGCGAGCCAAGGAAAAATACGTATTGCGGGAGGCCAAGAATATTTTTAAGCAGTTAATCGCCAAACCGATTCAGACCGAGGAGTTTGATATTTTAACCGGCGCTGGTTTGGAAAATTGGGTAAAAAAAGAAGTGCGCGCTGGCGGTGGTCAAATAGACAGCGCGGCCGTTAAAAAATTAACTTTGGCCGTAGGGTCGGATTTGTGGCGAATGCAAAATGAGCTGGCAAAGCTCATAAGTTTTAAGGGCGAGAAAACAATAACCGAGGCGGATGTTGATGAATTGGTTCGCGCTAAAATTGACAGCGATATTTTTCAGACCATTGACGCTCTGGCCTCGCGCAATAAAACGGCGGCCTTCAAGCTCTTGCATCAGCACTTAGCCCAGGGCGAATCGGAGATTTATTTGCTCTCTATGCTGGCTTATCAGTTTCGCAATTTATTGCTGGTTAAAAGCCAGCTGGAGCAGGGAACGCAATTTCAGAACTTGGGGAAAAAATTGGGTCTACACCCGTTTGTTTTGCGCAAAAGCTTCGAGCAATCAAAGGGCTTTACTTTGGCTGCGCTTAAGAAAATCTATGAGCGGCTGGCGGAAATTGACTTGGGTATAAAAAGCGGCCAAATGGAAACGCGTGCCGCGCTGGACTTGGTGGTCGGGGAGATAACAGGTTAATTCTCGTATAGGCGTATTCGCGCGAATTAGACCATACAATAAAACAAAAAACCGCCCTGAGCGTAGTCGAAGGGGCGGATTTTTGTTTTTGGCCTATTTATTCAACGATTTCATTAGGCGGGATTTTTTACGATTAGCCGTGTTTTTTTTGATAACGCCGCGTTTAACCGCCTTGTCTATCGCTTGATAGGCGGCGGCTACTAATTTTTTGGCCTCGTCTTTTTTGCCGGCCTGAGCCAACTTTTTTATCTTTTTGACCGAGTTTTTTATTGCCTCCTTGCGGGCTGAATTCAAAATATTCCGCTTGGCGGATTGTCGGATGGCCTTTTTGGCTGAGGGTTTATTTGGCATAAGAAATAGTTTCTAATTTAGATGTCTTAATGAATATAGCAGAAAAGTTATTTTTTGGCAAACAGGAAGTGAAAATTCGGCAACTTCGTTAATTCGCCGCGATAGCGGCAGCCGAATTTCTACTTCCTGGCAACCTTTTTTCCGCTTTGACTCGGCCGAATTGAGACGAGCAATTTGTTGATTTCTTCTTTGAGCCGGATGGCTTCATTAAACTGCAAGTTTCGGTTGGCTAAATCCATTTTAAATTGTAGCTCTTGCAGATACTCTTTTAAGTATTCTTTGCTTGGGGTGGACCCGCCTTTGATGGGCTGGTTGGTCTCGGCAACGCCAAAACTTGCCCGAATGGCTTTGATAATTTGTTTGGGGGCAACGCCGCGCTTTTTGTTGTAATCGGCTTGGATTTTGCGCCGGCGATTAGTTTCTTCAATCGCGTGCTTCATGGACTGAGTAATTCTATCGGCATACATTATGGCTTGACCTGACAAATGCCGCGAAGCGCGGCCAATGGTTTGGATGAGTGTGGTGGCATTGCGCAAGAAACCTTCTTTGTCCGCGTCCAAAATTGCGACCAGCGAGACCTCGGGTAAGTCCAGCCCTTCACGCAGTAAATTTATTCCCACTACTACGTCATATTCCCCCTCACGCAGTTTTTTTAAGATTTCCGGCCGTTCCAGGGTTTTAATTTCCGAGTGGAAATAGTGAGTTTTTATGCCTTCCTCCGTTAAATAATCAGCCAGGTCTTCAGCCATGCGTTTGGTGAGAGTGGTGACGAGCACTCGTTGTTTTTTGACGACCCGTTTTTTAATTTCTTTGATTAAGTCAGGAATTTGGTTTTGGCTCGACCGCACTGAAATTTGCGGATCAAGAAGGCCGGTTGGGCGGATAAGTTGTTCAACAATATGCGGCGTTTTGCCAAGCTCGTATTTACCCGGCGTGGCTGAAGTATAAATTGTTTGGCCGACTTTTTTGGCAAATTCAGCAAACCTAAGCGGTCGGTTGTCCAAGGCAGAAGGCAGGCGGAAGCCAAAATCAATTAAAGTTTGTTTGCGCGCTTTATCGCCCTCATACATCGCTCCAATCTGCGGCATAGTCATATGGGATTCGTCAATGATGGTTAAAAAATCATTAGCGCCGTTTCTCGCGTGGGCAAAATAGTCCAACAGGGAAGAGGGCGGTTCACCCGGCTGGCGGAATTCCAGGTGCCGCGAATAGTTTTCAATGCCGTGGCAGTAGCCAACTTCTCTCATCATTTCCAAGTCGTAATTGGTGCGGCGGCGCAAGCGTTCGGCATCCAATAATTTACCCTGCTTTTTGAGTTTTTTAAGTTGGGTTTCCAGCTCCGCGCGGATATTCGCTATCGCCAGTTTCAGCTTATCTTGCGGCGCCACCCAAAACTTAGCCGGATAAAGCCGTTCGGTCTTAACCTCGGTCTCGCGTTTATCAAACAGGTCGCGCGTCAGAGTTGTCTGGCGAACAATGATAGCCGCGATAGCGCTGCCTTTGAGTTCCACTCGGATAACTTTTTCGCCGGTGGCCGGCCAAATTTCCACGTTTTCGCCCCGCACGCGGAAAGAGCCGCGGCCAAAATTAATATCTTTCCGGTCGTATTGCAATGTTGCCAGTTGTCGCAGCAGGGCTTGCCGGGAAATAATTTGTCCGACTTTCAGTTCAATACTCAAGTCCAAATAGTCGCCGGGCAAACCGATATTATAAATACAGGAAACCGAAGCCACAATAATAGTATCGGGCCGGTCCAGCAGGTTTTGAACGGAAGCGTGGCGCAGGCGGTCAATCTCCTGGTTGATTTTGGCGTCTTTTTCAATATAGGTGTCGGTCTGGGGAATATAGGCCTCGGGTTGATAATAGTCATAATATGACACAAAATAGTTAACGGAATTTTGCGGAAAAAATTCTTTGAATTCTTGGTATAGCTGGGCGGCCAAGGTCTTATTGTGTGAAATTATGAGCGTGGGTCGTTGCACTCTAGCAATCACATTGGCCGTGGTGAAGGTTTTACCGCTTCCCGTCACGCCCAAAAGCACCTGGTGCCGGGCGCCGTCTTGCCAATTTTTGACGAGCTTATTAATAGCTGTTGGTTGGTCGCCGGTTGGCTTAAATGGAGCGGCGAGTTTGAATTGAGGCATATAGTTGAAGGTGGCGGGGAAATAGTATAGAATTATCTTACGGATTTACAGATACTTACAGATTTACGGATTAATTATCTGTATATCAGTAATAATCTGTAATTCTGTAAGTTTTTATGATCTCATCAT
The DNA here is from genome assembly GCA_002780785.1 of Candidatus Portnoybacteria bacterium CG02_land_8_20_14_3_00_45_8. GTDB lineage: Bacteria > Patescibacteriota > Minisyncoccia > Portnoybacterales > GWB1-42-6 > PEUE01. Next base: position 3,052 of record PEUE01000052.1, on the reverse strand, counting down.
TAGAAGGCAAAATTACCCTTAAAGCCGAAAAATATATAATTTTAGAGGTCAATGGTCTTGGCTATAAGGTTTGGTGTGCTGAAAAAACTCTCTCAAAAATATCACAAAAAGATGGGGCGGTAAAGCTGTTTACGTACCTGGCGGTTAAGGAAAATAGCTGGGATTTGTTCGGATTTTTGACGTTTGAGGAGCTGGAACTTTTTGAGTTGCTAATTTCTATCTCTGGTATCGGGCCCAAGACCGCCGCCAATATTTTGTCGGTGGCCACGACAGAGGATTTGCAAGAGGCGATAGTGTTGGGCGACGAGACCATATTAAGCCGCGTTTCTGGTATTGGCAAAAAAGTGGCGCAAAAAATCGTGATTGAGTTGAAAAGTAAAGTTAAAAAATTGGCCAAAGGCACGGGTGATAAATTCCGCGTGGCCGACGATATTGAAATTATTGATGCGCTGGTGGCTATGGGCTATAAGGTCTATGAAGCGCGCGACGCGCTAAAACAGGTGCCGGAAGATGTCAAAGGAGTAGAGAATCGCGTACGGGGGGCGCTTAAAAGATTAGGTAAAAAATGAATAAAGAAAGCTGGAATAAATTTATTTTAGAAAATAACGGCTCGTTTTTGCAATCCTACGAATGGGGTGAGTTTCAAGAGCGCGCGTGTAGGCGCGTTTTTCGCTTTAAATGTTGTGGCCCGCCTTCATCCGCTGGTGCGGATTTCGGCGAGGCGATGCAGGCGCAATTTATTGAGATGCCGCTGCCGCTGGGCAAAAAATATTGGCACGCTCAGCGCGGACCGGTGATGAGCCGAATAACCAAAGGGCAGGATTTTAAAGAAAAAATCAAAAACCTGATAGGGGAAATCAAAGAGAAAAAATGTCCGGGCCGGATTTTTTTTCGGCTGGGACTGGAATGGGAAAGCGGGCAGGGGATAGAAAAAGTTTTATTAAAACTGGGTTTTAAGCAGTTGCCTTATGATATTGAGCCATCGCAGACCTTAATTTTGGATATAACAAAAAGCGAGGAAGAATTGCTGGCGCAAATGCATGAAAAATGGCGCTACAATATTCGTTTGGCCGAGCGCAAAGGCGTGAAAGTAAAATTCGTGATATCTGATATCACGAATTTTGAATACTATTTTAATGAGTTTTATCGGCTGGTGGACAAAGGCACTTCGGAGCGCAAGAATATCAAACATCATCCTAAGGATTATTACAAAAAACAGCTGGAAATAAATAGCGAGGATATAAAGTTTGAGCTGTTTGTGGCTGAATACGAATGTAAAATTATTGCGGCGAATATCGTTGTGCTATTTGGCAATCGCGCCACGTATTTGCATGGCGCCACCAGCAGTGAGCACCGCGAAGTTATGGCGCCGCACCTATTGCAGTGGGAACAGATAAAAGAAGCAAAAAAGCGCGGTTGCAGCGAATATGATTTCTGGGGTATTGTGAATGAGCACACCAAAGATAAGCGCGGCCAGTCCTGGGAGGGCTTTACCCGTTTTAAAAAGGGCTTTGGCGGGCGGGAAGTTAACTATATCGGCTATTGGGATTATCCATTAAATAAGCTGTGGTATTTTTTGTATCGGTTGGTGCAAATGGCTAGGAGATGAAAAAAATGCTTAAAAAATTAATTCCTGATTTTATTCTTTGCTGGTATCATTGGATGCTGGCTTTTTGGGCGGCGGTGACTTATGGTTGGCCGTCAAAAAAAATAAAGGTGATTGGTGTGACGGGGACAAAAGGGAAGTCAACAATAGTAGTTTTGGCAGGGCAGATTTTAGAAGAGAATGGTAGAAAAGTTGGCTGGATTTCATCGCTGACAATAAATGACGGGAAAAAGGAAGTAATGAATCCTTATCATATGACAATGCCCGGCCGGTTTTTTATACAGCGGACATTGCGGCAGATAGTGAAAAATGGCTGTGAGTATGCATTGGTGGAAGTAACCAGCGAGGGAATAAAACAGCACCGGCATCGGTTTATTAATTGGGCGGGCGCGGTATTTACCAATTTGGCGCCGGAGCACTTGGAGGCGCACGGCGGATTTGAGAATTATCGTCAAGAGAAAGAAAAATTATTTGCGGCGGCAGCCAGAAACAAAAATAGCTTCGGGGTCTATAATTTAGATGATGAGAATGCGGAGCATTTTTTAGCATTTCCGGTGAAGAAAAAAATTGGGTATTTTTTAAATCCTCCCCAACCCTCCTTTAAAAAGGAGGGAGCAGTTCCCCCTCTGAAATTAAGAGGGGGCGAGGGCGTAAAGACCCGTGGGAGCCACGCCCCTTTACGGGGGGAGTTATTTGAGCTCAAAATTTCTAATATTCAATTATATGCTAATGGCAGCGAATTTGAGATTAATGGTGTGAAGTTTAAAACAAATTTACTCGGTGAGTTTAATGTGTATAATTGCGCGGCGGCGATGGCGGTGGGGCTGGCGTGCGGCGCGGACTTGGCAACGGCGGCACGGGCCTTAGGGAAAATCAAAGCCATTCCGGGGCGCTTGGAAATGATTGACGAGGAGCAGGATTTTTCAGTGATAGTAGACCTGGCGCACACACCGGATTCCTTTGAGAAAGTATTTAAATTATTTAACGGATTAAAAAATATTGTCTCCTCCCCTCAGATGAGGGGAGGATTAAGGTGGGGTGTTGAAAATAGAAACATCACCTCCCTTCGCCTGCCATCGCCTGCGGCTCAGGCCAATGGCGGGCAGGCCAGCCCCTCCTCAATTGAGGATGGGAGGAAAAAACCCAAAATCATTTCTGTCTTCGGTTCAGCGGGCGGCGGGCGCGATAAGTGGAAGCGGCCGGAGCTTGGCCGGATCGCCAGCGAGAATTCGGATATAGTTATAATTTGCAACGAAGACCCGTACGATGAATTGCCGGAGGAAATTTGTCAGCAAATTGCCGTTGGATGCAAAAAAACGCAGCCGGAAATTATTTTAGACCGGCGCCAGGCAATCGCGAGGGGATTGTCGTTGGCGCAGGCGGGGGACATTGTCTTGTTTTTAGGTAAGGGAACCGAACAGACTTATGTTGAGGGAAAAAATAGAA
>PEUE01000031.1 GCA_002780785.1 Candidatus Portnoybacteria bacterium CG02_land_8_20_14_3_00_45_8 | reverse complement strand
CCAGACCACGGCTAAAAGTTTTCTTGCCGTGGCTGCGGCGGCCGCGCCCGAACCCTTTCGCTGTTTGATTCGTTGATAATACCAGCCAAATCCCGGTTTCTTTTTACACAATAGCTGTCTTTGAGCGATTTCAATCATTGTCCACCTTAACCAGCGGGAACCCTGCTTGGTCAATCGGCCATGAACCATTCTGTCTCCGGAGGCATAGGTTGAAGGCACAAGACCGGCGTAGCCCTGCAGCTTCTTGGCTGAGGCGAACCTTTCAACCGTCCCAATTTCCGCCATAATGGTCAAAGCCGAAACGTAGCTGATGCCAGGGATTGAGGTTAGCAGTTTGGCTGGCTGATTGTCGCCGACCACCTTTTCTATCCGTTCATCTGCTTCTTTGATTAATTGTCCAAACGCGTCAATCAATCCCAGATAATGTTTTAGATTAAAAGCAAAGTGTTCGGCCAAATCAAGAGAGTCCAGCCATTTTCTGCCGCCGACCCCAAACAGATTGGTAAAATCATGCCGCAGGCCGTTGCGAAACAGAATGCTGTGAATTTTGTTTTTAATCTGGGTGCGCAAGCGAATCAGCGATGAGCGATAGCGGACCATTTCTTTCCAGTATCTGGCATCGGCTGAAGCAAAATATGCTTCGGGCAAAAGATTGCTTCTCAAAAGATCGCACAGCGCAGAGGCGTCAATCTTATCGGTTTTGACCCGAGCTGAAGCAATGGCTTTAACCTTTAAAGGATTGGCCAGATGCACGTCAATGCCCAAGCCCTGAATCAGATCGCCGTAAAAATACCATTGTGATACCGGTTCAACCGCCAAAGAGGAATCCGGATATTGTTTCAAATATCCTTTGATGGCTGATGGCTCGGTGGCGATTTTACATTCATCAATAACCTGCCCGTCTTTGTCCTTAACCGCAAACGTAGATGTGTTTTTGTGCAAATCCATTCCAATATATATTTGATTCATTTCTTAATCACCTCCTTTCTGGTAAATTCATTTTACCAGACGCGAGGATCTTAAGGGTTTTATAGCATTATGAATATTTTTTCCCGTATCGGTAAATTTTTTAAGGAGGTAAGATTAGAACTTAAAAAAGTTACCTGGCCATCACGTCAGGAAACTATCAATTATACTTTGATGGTTATTGGTATTTCTTTGGCGGTAGCTCTCTTTTTGGGTTTGCTGGATTTTCTTTTTTTCTGGCTGATTAATAAGTTTTTAATCTCGTAATTTTTTATGGCTAAACAAGTTTCTCGGGGTCGGAACTGGTATGTGTTGCATACTTATTCGGGGTATGAAAAAGCGGTGGCGCGCAATTTGCGCCAACGTATTGAATCCATGGGCATGGAAGATAAAATCTTCAATGTTTTAGTGCCGACCGAGAGAAAAATTAAAATCAAAGCAGGCAAACGCAAAGTGGTGGAAGAAAAAATTTATCCGGGCTATGTGCTGGTAGAAATGGTTGTGACGGATGATTCCTGGTACGTGGTGCGCAATACTCCGCGCGTGACCGGCTTTGTGGGTTCGGGCACCACTCCCACTCCTGTCTCGCCCGAAGAGATAAAGGACTTGCAAAAGCGTATGGGCATTGAGGAACCCAAGTATAAAATTGACATTGCGCTGGGTGATTCGGTTAAGATAACCGATGGCCCCTTCAAAGATACGGACGGCAAAGTGGCGGAGATTGATGAGGAGCGAGGTCGGGTGAAAATTTTAATCTCTCTGTTTGGCCGCGAAACGCCGGTGGAATTGGACTTTTTACAAGTGAAGAAAATCTAGTAAACACGTAAACAAGAAACAAGTAAACATGGAGGGGGCAGGTTACAAAAAGTTAAGTTTATTTCAGAAGGCCGACGAACTGACATTTTTAGTTTATAAACATACCGGGAATTTCCCGAGAGAAGAAGTATTTGGTTTGACTTCCCAGATGAGGCGCGCGGCCGTTTCTGTCCCGGCTAATATTGTTGAAGGTTATAGCAGAAACAATAAAAGAGAACGATTACAATTTTACTACATTGCTAAGGGTTCTTTGGCAGAGCTAGAATATTATATTGATTTAGCGCATAGATTAAAGTATCTTAGTAACGAAAAACATAAAGAACTAAACTTGAAACGAAGTGAAACAGGCAAATTATTAAACGGTTTTATTAATTATCATATTCAGAAAAATTAATTCTAAACTGGTTTACTTATTTACCTGTTCACGGGTTTACTTATTGCCATGGCTAAAAAAGTTAAAAACAAATTAAAAATGCAGTTGCCGGCTGGCCAGGCCACGCCCGGTCAAAAAGTCGGTCAGGCCCTGGGTCCTTACGGGTTGAATCTGATGGAATTTTGCAAGCGTTTTAACGACGGCACGAAAAACAACATCGGCGATATTATTCCGGTGGAAGTGACAATTTACGAAGACCGAACCTACGACCTGGCTTTCAAAACTCCGCCGGCGGCTGATTTATTGCGTAAAGCCGCCGGTATTGAGAAAGGCGCGGCCAATCCCTTAAAAGAAAAAGTTGGTAAAGTTTCGCGAGCGCAAATTCGCGCCATTGCCGAGAAAAAAATGACGGACTTAAACGCCAATGATGTTGAGCAGGCCTGTAAAATAATAGAAGGAACAGCTCGTTCTATGGGTATAAAAGTGGAATAAAGGTTAGCCCCGTAAAATCCTGCTGTGCGAGATAACGGGGTCCTCGATTTTGTAATCCCGCCTTGGCGGGAACAAAATCGGGAAAGAAACGGCGCGGAGTATGGGAATTAAGGTGGAATAAGGCCCAGCTTATCAAAAAGCGAGGCATTAAACCGGCCTTGCTTTTTAGCTTGGATTTGTTAGAATGTAGAAACGGCTAAGTGAAAAATATGCCAAAAAACAAAAGATCAAGAAAGTCAAATAATCATCAAAGGCCAAATTGGGATGAATATTTTTTGGGATTGCTGGATGGAATTAGCAAACGGGCTACTTGTGATCGGGGCAGGAGCGGAGCGATAATTGTTAGCTCACAAAACACTATTCTGGCTACCGGTTATGTCGGCTCGCCGCCCGGCCAGCCGCATTGTGATGAAGCGGGGCATTTGATGAGGAAAGTGCTTGATGAAAAAGGCAACGAGTCCCAACATTGCGTTCGCACCTTGCACGCGGAAGAGAACGCTATCTTGCAGGGCGCAAAAGACGGCACTAGGATTGGTGGTGCGACGCTTTATTGCAAGATGACGCCTTGCTATAATTGCGCTATGAGAATAGTACGCGTGGGCATAAAAAGGGTGGTGGCGCAGAAAAAATATCACGCCGATAAGCTTTCTTTGGAGTTATTTAAAAGAGCGGGCGTAAAACTCGTTATTATTGACAAAAATGTTGAAAATTATTCAAGGCAATAAGAAATAATTTTTACGGATAGTGCATGAAAAAAAATTCTTACGGCGGATTATTTATCGTTTTTGAGGGATTGGATGGTTCAGGTCAGAGTACCCAAGCGGCGCTGCTAAAAGAATATTTTTTAACGCAAAGCAGAAGGGTGTTTTTAACAAAAGAGCCGACTCTCTGGACGAAGGACGGAAGGAGAATTAAAGAAATTTTAGACGAAAAAGAAAGCATAGCTCCTTTAAAACTTCAGGAATTATTTGTAGCGGATAGGGCCGAGCATTTAGCGAGGGAAATTATACCGGCGTTGCGCCAAGGGATAATTGTGATTTGCGACCGTTATTTTTTTTCCACGATAGCTTTTGGCGGATTAGATACGTCAATAGATAAATTAGTCCAAATGAACGATGAATTTATTTATCCCGATCAGACATTCTTTTTGCGAGTGCGACCGGAGGTTTGCATGAGTCGGATTAATCGACGAGGCCAGGGCGCGCAGTTTTTTGAAAAAATGGAAAAACTGCAAAAAATTGCTCAAAATTACGGAGAAATTATAAAGATATTTTCAGACATTAAGGTGATTGATGGCGAAAAAAGTATTAAAGAAATTCATCAGAAAATTTTATCGGTTTTAGCCGATAATCAAAAAAGGAGGGAGTAGAGATGATAAGCGTAAAATTACTTGCGGCAACAAAAATTGTGAATGGCCAAGCGAATAGCGATTTTTTGGCCTTAGCCAGTCACGCGGCGCTGGAATGTTATCAGTCAGAGCCACCGGAACTTGGCAAGGTGATTGATGTTGAAAATCGGCTATTTGGCACTGGCCACCATACTACGCTTCAACATTATTTCTTTACTTTTAATGTTGAAGGGCTGGGGGTTTCTGCGATTACACTGGGCATGCATCTGGTCAGTCCTTTTTATAATTCCGACCAGCGGAGCGGGCGTTTTTGCGCCAAGATGTTTGTTGAGCCGGACCTGGCTGAGATTGAGGCGTATATTAAGATTTTTTGGCCAAGGTTATGTTTTGCTAAAAGAAAAGCGGTAATGGGTTTTGTAGAAAAAGGTGTTAGGATTTATCAAGAGAATATCGTTTTGGCGACGGAGATGGCAGCTAATTTTATCGGACAAGAACGGCCTTTTGCGAACGACGATTACATTAAAACCAATGCGCCAAAGATTGCTCAAGAACAGCTGCGAGTGTTTATCTCTACGATTTTCCCGACTGGTTTTGATTTCACCGTTAACCTTTCGGCTTTAGCGGCGATGTATGCAGCGGCCTGGAGCCCAGAGACGTTATTTTTTACCCAAAAGATGGCATATCTGGTATTGGAAAGATTTCCGGAGATTGCTTATATGTTTAAACGGAATAAAAAAGCGTCTTTCGGTGATCTTTCTTTTATCAAAAATGTGATGGATCCGCAGGTTATTTCGGAGTCGGGTTTTAAGCTGATTGAGATTGATGAATCCGGCTTTGTGGAGCCAAAGCCCGAAGATATGTGGCCATTGGACTTGCTTCATTTTTTGCCGTCAATGATGGATAATTCCGTTGGCAATATCAAAACCGAGGTTGAACTTTCTTTGGCTTGCATGGGGCAAGATCAGCGCCATCGGACAATTAGACGGGGCAGGCCGCGCCTTACCGGCAATTTTTATTTACCGCCGGTGCCCAAATCCTTGGGTCTTAGTCGGGAAGCGTTTGATTTAATGTGGCAGTGGATGGATTTGACGCGGAGTTTACCTTTTTCGCTAGCCCAAGCCATTGCGCCATATGGAGCAATGGCTCGTTATAAAAAATCAGGGTCGCTTAACGCGGTATTGCATGAGCAGAATAAACGGCTTTGCTGGTGCGCGCAGGAGGAAATTTATCATTTGGGCCGCGCGTTGCGGGCGGCAATTTTGGAAAAAAATAAAAAGTCGCGTTTCGCCCGGGCGCTAGAGCCATATTGTTTCAGAACCGGTAAATGCGCGGAGGGTGGGCGTTATTGCGGCCGGCTCATCGCCGTCCGCCAAAAAGGCGATTATTTTCCATTGAGAAAAGTTTGATTCAAGGGGCTTTCTGTTGTAAGATAAAAAACAACAGAAAGCCCTTTAATTTTGAAATTTATGGCAAAATTGATTTTGAGTTTAGCCGGAGAAATGGCTTGCGGCAAAGGAACTGCCGTCAAGTATTTAGTTAAAAAATATGACGCCGGCTCTTTTCGTTTTTCAACGATTTTACGCGATGTGTTGGACCGGCTGTGTCTGGAACAATCGCGTGAGAACATACAAAAACTTTCCACTATTTTACGGAAAAATTTTAGCGATGATTTGTTAGCCGGCGTTATGGCGGAGGATGTCAAAAAAGATACAGCCGAGATTGTGGTGATTGACGGAGTTCGCCGATTGGCCGATATAAAATATTTAAGCGGATTGCCGGAATTTAAATTGGTGTATATTGAAACAGAACTGGAGAGACGCCATGAGCGTATAGTTAAAAGAGGGGAAAATACGGACGATGCTCAAAAGACCCTTGGTGATTTCAAAAAAGAGCACGTCAGCGAATCTGAACTGCAGATCGGTGATTTAAAAAATCACGCCGATTTTTTGATAGACAATAACGGGTCGCCCGAAGATTTATATGTGCAATTAGATAAAATAGTCAATGAGAATACTCGTTAAAAAATTAACACTTAAGGCAAAACTGCCGGCTTTTAGCCGGGCGGGGGATGCCGGTATGGATTTATATGCTATTGAAAACGCGGTTTTAAAACCCGGTCAGAGAATTTCTTGCCGAACTGGCCTGGCCATTAAAATTCCTAAGGGTTGCGTGGGTTTAATCTGGGATAAGGGCGGTCTTTCGCATAAATTCGGCATAAAGACATTGGGCGGCGTGTATGACAGCAACTATACAGGCGAATATCTTATTGGTTTGGTAAATTTAAGCCAAGAAAATTTTGAAATAAAAAAAGGCCAAAAAATCGCCCAGCTTTTAGTGCAAAAAATGGAGACCCCTCAAATAAAAGAGGTCGATAAACTTTCTAAAACAAACCGCGGCGAAGCAAGATTTGGCAGCAGTGGTATAATGTGATATAGCTATAAATTAAAAATATGGACACAGAAATCAACGTTTTGATAAAAAAAGAAATAATCCGCCAGCGCGAGGGACTGACTCTGATTCCTTCCGAGAACCACGCTTCCGAGGAAGTTTTGCGGGCGATGGGCACGCCGTTATCCAATAAATATTCGGAGGGGTATCCCAGTAAGCGTTATTATGGGGGCAATGAATTTATTGACCAAATTGAGGCGATTGCCATTGAGCGCGCCAAAAAGTTATTTAAAGCTGAACACGCCAATGTCCAGCCGCATTCGGGTTCCCAAGCCAACGCAGCGGTTTATCTGGCGTTGCTCAAGCCCGGCGATAAAATTTTAGGTTTTGATTTGAAAGCCGGTGGGCATTTAACCCACGGCTCGCCGGTTAATTTTTCCGGCTTGACCTATAATTTTGCTTTTTACGGCGTGGATGCTAAAACCGAGAAAATTGATTTGGCGCAAGTTGAAAAAATAGCGCTGGAATTTAAGCCGAAAATAATTTTGGTCAGCACAACTTCTTATTCTCGCCTTTTGGATTTTGAGGGCTTTAGTAAAATTACCAAACAAGTTAACGCGTATTTAATGGCCGATATTGCTCATATTGCGGGGCTGGTTATTGCCGGCGAACACCCGCACCCGTTTCCTTATTGTGATGTGGTGACGACGACCACGCATAAAACTCTTCGCGGGCCGCGCGGTGGGCTGGTTTTATGTAAACAAGAATTAGCGGAAAAAATTGATAAAGCCGTGTTTCCGGGCATACAGGGCGGGCCGATGGATCATATTATTGCGGCCAAGGCCGTGTGTTTTTATGAGGCGCTGCAGCCGGCTTTTAAAAAATATCAGCGCCAAATTATTTTAAACGCCCGTGCCATGGCCGATGAATTTACGGCGCAGGGGATAAGAGTGGTGAGTGGGGGCACGGATAATCATTTGATGGTTTTGGATTTGACTGGCACCAACCTTGAATCTCGCAAAGTGCAAGACGAGTTGGATAAGTTGAGCATTTATGTTAATCGTAACGCTATTCCTAATGACCCGCGGCCGCCATATAATCCTTCGGGAATTCGGTTAGGTTCGCCGGCCATTACCACCCGCGGTTTTAAAGAAAAGGATGCGGCAATTGTGGCTAAATTGATTGCCAAGCTCATTAAAAATTTTGAGGATAAAAGGACTAAGGCAGAAATTAAAAAAGAAGTCCAAAAATTAGCTAAGAACTTCCCGATTTATAAAAACTTCAAATTTTATGATGAAGTTATTTGACGGCAAAAAGGCCGCTGGTAAAATTTTGAAAGAACTGGCGGCAAATATAAAAAAAGAAAAATTACGGCCCGGGTTGGCCGTGATTTTGGTTGGCGATGACTCTTCCTCTAAACTTTATGTGAAATTGAAAAAAGAGGCAGCGGCTAAAGTGGGGATTAATTTTGAAAGTTATGTTTTTGACAGCCAGGCGAAAGAGGAGGAGATTATTGGCAGAATAAAAGAACTTAATGAAAATAAAAATATAAGCGGCATAATTGTGCAGCTTCCTTTGCCGGCGGTTTTTAATACCGATAAAATTATTGAGGCCATTGACCCAGCCAAGGACGTTGATGGTTTCCATAAAGAAAATCTTAAGCTACTTGAGAAAGGCAAAGAGAATTTAGTTCCGGTTTTACCATCGGCTATTTTAGCTGCTTTGTCGGTGGCGACCAGCAATAAATTAGCCGGTCAGGAAATTTTTGCGTTGGTAAATTCAGAGTTTTTTGGACGGGCGCTGAAGATTATTTTGGAGAGGGGAGGCGCTAAGATTAATTATTTAGTGCGCAATACCTGTGTGGTGTTTGGCTCGGAAAAAGAAATAAAATCGGCCGATGTTATAATTTCGGTTTGCGGCTGTCCGCAAATGATTAAGGGAGAGATGATAAAAGACGGGGCAATTTTAATTGATGCGGGCATTACTCACTACCACGACGGCAAGGTGATGGGGGATGTTGACCGGCAGAGTGTAGAAAAAAAAGCGGCCTTTATGACGCCCGCATCCGGCGGTATTGGTCCTTTGACCGTGGCGTTGCTCTTGCGGAATGTTTACTTGGCGACTAAGGGTCTTGTCCGAAAGTGAACGTTTGCTATAATATTGGTGGCGCTCTTCATTATTATGAAGAGACGCAAAGGCGGGGATTCCCTCGCCTTTTAAAAATCCAATTTTGTGGTAAGATTATTTTATATGAAGTATGAACCAACTATTGGCATAGAAATACACGTTGAACTAAAAACTAAGAGCAAGATGTTCTGTTCTTGTCCCAATGGTTTTGGGTTGGAACGCGAGCCCAATGTGGACGTATGTCCGGTTTGCACGGGGCAACCCGGAGTTTTGCCGGTGATAAATGAGGAAGCGGTGCATATGGTGCTCAAAGCCGGCCTGGCGCTTAATGGTCAAATTGGCGATTCGGCTAAGTTTGACCGCAAAAACTACTTTTATCCCGACCTGCCCAAGGGCTATCAGATTTCGCAGTATGATAAGTCCCTGGTTGAGGGCGGCTGGCTGGATGTAGATAATGGTTCTGGTTTGGTGCGAGTTGGCATTACCCGAATTCATTTGGAAGAGGATACGGGGAGCTTAAATCATCCGGCCGGCGCCGATTATTCTTTGGTTAGTTTAAACCGAGCCGGTGTGCCGTTGATGGAATTGGTGACGCAGCCCGATATAAAATCGGGTAGCCAGGCGCGCAAGTTTTGCCAGGAATTACAGATGATTTTCCGGTATTTAGGAATTTCGGATGCGGATATGGAAAAAGGTCAGATGAGATGTGAAGTTAACATTTCGCTTCGCGAAATCGCAGAACAACGCGGAACCGGAGCGCGGAACAATGCGGAAAAATTAGGAACAAAAGTCGAAATAAAGAACTTAAACTCTTTTCGGGCGGTGGAAAAATCAATTGATTACGAAATCAAGCGACAGGGTGAGGCCTTGGAGGAAAAAGAAAAAATCATCCAAGAAACCCGCGGCTGGGATGATGCGGCAGGCATTACCGTGAGCCAGCGCACCAAAGAAGAGGCGCACGATTATCGTTATTTTCCGGAACCGGATTTGCCGCCGCTAACGGGCTTGGTTGAAATAAGTGAACGGCTGCGATCGGAGCTGCCCGAGCTGCCGGCGCAAAAGCGAGAGCGTTTTGCCAAGGAATATAAATTGTCTGCCGCCGACACGGAAATTTTTGTCATAAACTTTGAGTTGGGCGATTATTTTGAAAAAGTTGTCAGCGAAATAAAAAGCTGGGCCGAGGATGCCGAGCCCAAAATTGACCCGGCTAAAGCCGTGAAATTGGCGGCTAATTATTTAATTACCGAATTGCAAAAACTTATTTATCAGTCCGGCGCGGCCTTTGAGAAAATAAAAATTACTCCGGAAAATTTTGCCGAGTTTGTAAAATTGACGGCTCAAGGCGTGGTTCATTCCAGCGGAGCGCAGGTCTTATTGGCTGAAATGTTTGCCACCGGTAGCGACCCGTCGCATATTGTTAAGGAAAAGGACTTGGCGCAGGTGAGCGATGAAGAAGAATTAAACGCCGCGGTGCTGGACGTTATAAGTAAAAATCCCGGCCCGGTCGGCGATTATAAAAAGGGCAAGCAACCCGCTCTGATGTTTCTGGTCGGTAAAGTTATGGCCGCGACTCGCGGCAAAGCCAATCCGCAGATTGTTATTCGGATTTTGAAAGGGGAGCTGGGAAAAAAGTAAGATTGTTAAATTGTTCGCATAATAGATAAAAAATCGTATCTTATACGAAAATACTTCGCATAATAACCAGTTATGTGAAATTTATTTTCAATTTAAAATTTATGGATAAGGAAGTTATAAAAGAATACTACGATTATACATTACCATTTTATAGATTTTTTTATCACAAAGAGAGCAACGCAGTTCACTATGGATTTTGGGATAAGAGCGTTAAAAACCATACGGAAGCGTTATTGAATGTGAATAAATTTTTGGCGGAAGCAGTTGGCGTTAAATCAGGCGATGTAATTCTTGACGCTGGTTGTGGAATTGGAGGTAGTGCTATCTGGCTGGCAAAAAACTATGATACTAAGGTTGTCGGTATAACCATAAGTGAAAAACAACTTGAGGAGGCCAAAAATTTATCACTCAAAAATAAAGTTGACCTTGCCACGAATTTTTATAAAAAAGATTTTTTAAATTCAGGTTTTGACAATGAATCTTTCAGTGTGGTTTGGGCGATTGAAAGCGTGTGCCATGCCGAGGATAAAAAAGATTTTCTCAAAGAAGCATATCGGCTGCTCAAAAATGGTGAGCGATTGGTTGTTGATGATGGCTTTCTGTTACGTCAGCCGAAAGATAAGCACGAAGAAAAAGACCTTAGTGCTTTTTTAGAAGGCATGGCACTCTCAAATCTTGCAGTTGAATCTGAATTTAAAAAATCTCTTGAGGAAGTGGGCTTTAAAAATATAAAAATT
>PEUE01000030.1 GCA_002780785.1 Candidatus Portnoybacteria bacterium CG02_land_8_20_14_3_00_45_8 | reverse complement strand
ATACCTCCTCAAAATCATCCCCCTCCGCCGCTTTGACGTGATGCTTAAAACGACAAAGCTCGCACTTATAATATATAATATACTGGCCACCCTCAATTTCGGCGCTAATGGGATCCATCGGGCCCTCGCAGCCCGCTTGCCGGTCACCCGGATTTATATCCACGTGTTTTGACCAAAGACAACTCGGACAATGGTCGGTGTAGCCCGACCCCCTCACCTTTTGCCCGCAATGCTCGCAAACAAAGTCCTCTATTTTGCGCTGGAATTTTTTGGGTTGCATATTCTACTACATCCGATGTCCAGAATACAGAATACCTAATATTTGGGACATCTGATGTCATAAAACAAAAGAATTATTCAACGGTTACCGATTTAGCTAAATTACGGGGTTTATCAACGTCGCGATTTTTAAGAATCGCGCAATGATAAGCCAGCAGCTGCAGCGGAACGACCGCCAAAATCGGAGTTAACATCTCCAGGGTTTTAGGGAGAAAAATAACGTCATCGGCTAATTTATTTAAAGCATTATTCCTCTCGGTGGTCAGCGCGATCACCGGACCGCCGCGCGCTTTAATTTCTTCAATATTAGCCGCCATTTTTTCATAAACCGAATCCTTTGGCGCAATCGCCAGCGTGGGAAAATTTTTATCAATCATGGCAATCGGCCCGTGCTTCATCTCGCCCGCGCCATAGCCCTCGGCGTGAATATAGGAAATTTCTTTCAACTTTAACGCGCCTTCCAGCGCTAGCGGAAAATTATATTTCCGCCCTAAAAAGAAAAAATCTTTGGCCTTAAAATATTTTCTAGCGATTTTTTGAATTACTTTATCTTGCCGCAAAACTTTTTTAACCAAAACCGGCATGTTTTGCAATTCGCGCGCGATGCGCTGACCCATAACCAGCGACAGATTGCGTTGCCGGCCCAAAAACAGAGTCAGTAAGGCAAAAAGGCAAATCTGGGAAGAAAAGGCCTTAGTTGAGGCCACGCCAATTTCCGGGCCGATGTGGTTATAAACTCCGGCGTCCGTCACGCGCGCAATGGTTGAGCCAACGGCGTTCACAAAACCTAAAGTCAAAATTCCTTTACGCCTCGCTTCCTGCAACGCGGCTAAAGAATCGGCCGTTTCGCCGGACTGCGAAACGCAAAGCAAGGCGCTGGTTTTATCCAGCACCGGTTTGCGATAACGAAATTCCGAAGCGTACTCAACTTCGGTTGGCACGCCCGCGTATTCTTCCAGCATATATTCGCCAATCAAGCCAGAATAATAAGCCGTGCCGCAGCCCACCACCACCAACCGCTCAATGTCGCGCAATTTTTCTTCAACATCCTGCAAACCGCCAAGCTTAGCCAATCCGTCTTCACTGATTAAGCGTCCGCGTAAAGAATTAGCAATGGCTTGCGGCTGTTCAAATATTTCTTTCAGCGTGAAGTGGTCAAAACCATCTTTTTGCGCTCGACTTAAATCCCAATCAATAATATGATTGGATTTTTTTATCGGCTCTTTATCTAAATTAATTATTTTAACGCCGCTGGGCTCGATCACGCCTATCTCTCCATCATCAAGATAAATAACTTGGTTAGTGCGGGTTATCACCGCGCAGGCGTCGGACGCAACTAAATATTCATTCTCGCCAACACCAATCAAAAGCGGGCTGCTTTGGCGCGCCACCACGATTTTTTGCGGCTCCTTCGCGCTAATCACCGCCAAACCGTAAGTGCCGATAACCTTTTTCAACGCCCGCCGCGTGGCCTCCTCCAGCGTTAAACCACCCCTTTTTGACTGCTCCTCCTCAATCAAGTGAACCAAAACTTCGGTGTCGGTTTCCGATTTAAACTTATGCCCTTTCGCCTGAAGAGATTTTTTAAGTTTTTGATAATTTTCGATAATGCCGTTATGCGCCAGCCACAAATTGCCGCGGCAATCGCTATGCGGATGCGCGTTTTTTTCACCAGGCGCCCCGTGCGTCGCCCAGCGCGTGTGGGCAATTCCTAAAAACCCCGACAATTTCTGCCGTTTGATTTTATCTTCCAGGGCCTTCACCTTGCCGACGGCCTTGGCGCATTTTACTTTCTTGCCCAACACCGCCAACCCCGCCGAATCATAACCGCGGTATTCCAGCCGCCGTAAGCCCTCAAGCAAAATCGGCACCGCCTCTTGTTTGCCAATATAACCAATAATGCCGCACATAAAAAAACTCTTAAGATTACCGCCTCACGTATTAAAAATACCGAGTTTATTGATAAAAATCAAATATTTAGCTATACTAAAATCATGAAACAATCTCTTCTGGCCACTAAAACTTTGCGCGAAGCGCCGACGGACGAACAAAGCGTCAATGCCATTTTGCTAACTCGCGGCGGTTTTATTGATAAACTCGGCGCGGGAATTTACTCATTCCTGCCGCTTGGTCTGCGCGTGCTGCGCAAAATTGAAAATATTATCCGCGATGAAATGATTAAGTGCGACGGCCAAGAAATTTTAATGCCGGCGCTGCAACCGCGCGAGGTTTGGGACCAAACCGGACGCTGGGATAACTTTGACGCGCTTATTAAATTAAAGGCCTTCGGCGATAAGGATTTTGCTCTCGGCCCAACTCATGAAGAAGTCATCTCGCCCTTAGCTAAAAAACTGGTTCTCTCCTATAAGGACTTACCGCTTTATCTTTTTCAGATTCAGACAAAATTTCGTAACGAACCCCGCGCCAAATCCGGGCTTCTGCGCACCCGCGAGTTTTCCATGAAAGACCTCTACTCGTTTCACGCAGACACCGCCGACCTTGATGTCTATTACGAAAAAATGACGCAAACCTATATTAAAATTTTTGAGCGCTGCGGTTTGGGCGAAAAAACCTATGTCACGCTGGCTTCCGGGGGCACCTTTTCCAAATACTCCCATGAATTTCAGACGGAAGCCGAGGCCGGCGAAGATACGATATATATTTGCCAAAAGTGCCAACTGGCTATTAATAAAGAAATCAAGGAAGAAAATCCCGTTTGCCCAAAATGCCAAAGCGATGATTTTAAAGAAACCAAAGCCATTGAAGTTGGCAATATTTTTAAACTGGGGACCAAATATTCGGCTCCTTTTGATTTAAAATTTAAAGATAAAGACGGCCAAGAGCAAACAGTTATTATGGGCTGCTACGGGCTCGGCCCAAACCGCTTAATGGGCGCCATAGCGGAGGTCTGGCGCGACGACAAAGGTATCGTGTGGCCGGAAGAAGTCGCTCCATTTAAAATACATCTAATGGCACTAGGTGATGACGACCAAGTGAAAAAAGAAACAGATAAACTTTATGACCAATTGACCAGCGAAGGCATTGGGGTTTTGTATGACGACCGGGAACTGGCCGCCGGCGCCAAATTTGCCGAAGCGGACTTAATCGGTATCCCCTGGCGTTTGGTTGTTTCTGAAAAAACGCTGGCTAAAAAATCCGTTGAACTGAAAAAACGTGACGCCAAAGACGTTAAATTAATTGCTCTAAATAAAATCGCTAAAGAATTAAAGTAAAAAAATAAATTGTCTATTTAAAAACCCCCGCCAAGGCGGGGGTTTTTCATTTATGGACTTGCGCTAGGAATTTGTAGGAGTTTAAGCGCTCGCCAGCCAATGACTGCAGATAAGTTAAGCGTCGTAAAGATTCACCTTTACCATGCTGGACTGGCTTAGGATGGCTCGCCAATCCGTAGCTTTTAAGCGAAGGATGGCTGGCCATCCAAAGATTTAGCGACGGATGGCCCAAAAACTCCACCAGCTTATTTTCAAACGCCAAACGGATTTTAGACAAGTCGTCTCTCTTTTGATTTAACACCTCAAATGCCCGCGATATCAGCCGCCACAGATTATCGTCGCGCTCGGGCGCAACCACTAGCTTATCAACCAGCTCCGCAAAATAATAGGCATAGGCCAACGCTGATAAGTTATTGCGCAAATAGACATAACTATCCATCACCGCTACATCCGTTATAATATCCAAGGTCTTGCTTTTAGCCAGCAAAAATTGTCCGGAGGTAAACGACTGCAATAAGCCGTTTAATTTTGCCGTTTTTTTACGGGCCGAAATCGCCCGTACCTGAATTTTCCCATGACCTCTGGTATAGATAGTTAGCACCCGATCCAGTTCCCCCAAGTCGGCTGCTTTGATAATAATGCCTTCGGTTTTGTAGACCGGGAGCTTGTTAAGCATTACTTTCTAATAGCTATTTTTATTTTACTTTCTCCCAGCTTTAAGTCCTTGGTCAATAAATACCTCTCTTTCTTGTCGTAGACGGCAATTTCTTTAGCCGAATTTTCTTGCATAAAATATTTTCCCCAATTAGTCATCAGACCGCTCAAAATCTTATCATGGCTCTGCCAAACGATTAAAATTGTATCTTTGCGCGTCAAGCCCGCTTCTTTGCGCATATCCTGAATAGACCGCGCCAAATCCCGCGCCAGTCCCTCTTCTTTTAAGTCCTTGGTTAATTTTTTATCCAGCGCAATTTCATTTTTCAGTACGGCATCAAAAATAATCTCTTTAACATTCACCTCGTCTTTAATTATGTCCAGCAACTCTTTATCGGTCTTGAGCTTGGCATTTTTTATTTTTAGCGCCGCTAAGGGCTGGCGCACTTTCAAACTGGCCGCGGCGCGCTCGGCCAAGGCCTGCGCCACTATGACTCGCACCCGTGCCATCTTTTCTTCCAGTGATTTATTTATCAGTTTTTTATCGGACGATGGATAATCGCACAAATGCACTGATTCTGGCATTTTGGTTTTTTTCAAACCAAGGTAAATTTCTTCGCTCAAGAAAGGAGTAAAGGGCGCGCTAAGTTTGGCTAAGGTCAACAGCACCTGATATAGCGTTTGGGAAGCCGCGTTTTTATCGCTAATTTTATCTGGCTTTTGAAATCGCCGGCGGGAACGGCGCACATACCAATTAGAAAGGTCGTCCAAAAAAGCGTCTAGCGGCCTAGCCCCCTGCGTTAATTCATAATTATCCATCGCCGCCATCATGGTCAGGTTTAAATTATTTAAGCGCGATAAAATCCAGCGGTCCAGCAAATTGCTGGGCTTGAAACTCTTTTGCGGCTTAAAATTGCGGTCGGTATAGGTTTTGAAAAATGAATAAGTATGCCAAAAAGTGGAAATTGTGCGCCGATAAATTTCTTCAACGCGCTTATCAGACATATAATAATCTTCGCCAATGGGCGTTGACGCCAGCAGGAAATAGCGCAGAGTGTCGGCGCCGTATTTAGCAAAAATTTCTTCGGGCGACGGATAGTTGCGCAAACGCTTGGAAAGTTTTTTTCCATCGGCGGCTAAAATCATGCCGTTGACCACCGCGTTCTTAAAAGCCGGCTGATTAACTCCCAATCCAATGTTTTGCAAAGTCAAAGCCGAAGATAAAACGTGCAAAGTGTAAAACCAGCCCCGGGTCTGATCCAGCCCTTCGGCAATAAAATCGGCCGGAAAGGTCTCCTCCACCATTTTTTTATTCTCAAAGGGATAGTGCCACTGGGCATAAGGCATAGAGCCGGATTCAAACCAGCAATCAAATACCTCTTCGGTGCGCCGCATTTCTCCGCCGCACTTGTCGCAAGTAAATTTAACATCATCAATGTATGGCCGGTGCAAGTCCTTGATTTTTTTACCTAGTTCCTTAATGCTCCCCACCACTTTTATATTCTGACACTGGCCGCAAAGCCAAATGGGAATCGGCGCGCCCCAAAAACGATTGCGCGAAACCGCCCAATCGCGAGCGCCTTCCAGCCAATTGCCAAACCGACCCTCTTTTAAGTGTTCCGGCACCCAATGAATCTGTTCATTGTTTTTTACCAGCTGACTTATAAACTTGGTCACCGCTATGTACCAGGTGCTTAAGGGATAATAAATCAAGGGGGTGTCGCAACGCCAGCAAAAAGGATAGCTGTGCTTGATTTTGGCTTCTTTAAAAAGGAACCTACGCTTTTTCAAATCGGCCTTTATCTCTTCGTCCGCATCTTTAACAAATTTTCCTTCGCCCGGAATGCCCAACCCCTTCTTCACCTTACCTTCCAAATCAACCGACACTATCGCGGGCAAGTTTTCTTTTTGGCCCAATTCCATATCTTCCACGCCAAAAGACGGCGCAATATGAACAATGCCGGTGCCATCCTCAACCGAAACAAAATCAGCTGCCACTACGCGATAGCCGGGCTTTTCTAGTTTCATTTCATAAAGCGGCTCGTATTCCTGGCCAACCAGCGCTCCGCCCAAAAACTCTTTTTCAATTTCGTAGGGCTGGCCGAGCGTTTCCAGCAAGTCCTTAGCTAAAATATATTTTTCCTCGCCCACCTTAACTTTGGCATAGTTAATGTTTTCCCCCACGGCTAAAGCAGTATTAGCCGGCAATGTCCAAGGAGTGGTTGTCCAGACCAAAAAGAAACTGCCGACTTCCCCCTTAATCGGAAAACGCAGCCAAACCGACTGGTCTTCAATTTCCTGATAAGCGCCGGGCTGATTTAATTCAAAATTAGATAACGGCGTGCCGCACCGCGGGCAATAAGGCGTCACCCGATAAGCCCGGTAAACCAGCTCCTGATTGAAAAGTTTTTTGAAAACCCACCAGA
Source organism: Candidatus Portnoybacteria bacterium CG02_land_8_20_14_3_00_45_8 (assembly GCA_002780785.1). Lineage (GTDB taxonomy): Bacteria > Patescibacteriota > Minisyncoccia > Portnoybacterales > GWB1-42-6 > PEUE01. The sequence continues at coordinate 3,957 of PEUE01000030.1, read as the reverse complement.
CCGATTCAATATATGAATTATCCATGGTGGTGTAGGCATCGCTGTAATCGGCCCAGCGGCCAACACGTTTAAGCGTCGCTTCCCAGTCCTTGACACACTGAAAAACTGAGGCGCGACAGGCCTCGTTGAATTTTTTAATACCCAGTTTTTCTATTTCCCGCTTGCTTTTAATCCCCAGCTCCTTTTCTACTAAATTTTCCACCGGCAGGCCGTGGCAGTCCCAACCGACCCGGCGCTCCACGCGATAACCGCGCATCGCGGCATAACGCAAAACCGCGTCCTTAATGGTGGTGGCTAAAATATGGCCGTAGTGGGGCAGGCCGGAAGCAAAAGGCGGGCCGTCGTAAAAACTAAAAAGTTTACTCCCTTTGCGCTGGGAGATGGATTTTTTGAATATCTTCTTTGTGTCCCAAAACTTCAGGACTTTTAGCTCAATTTGAGGTAAATTCATGCTTTTTTATCTTAGCCGAAAATGGCTTAAAAGTAAACCCCGTTTGAAACATCGGCTTTCTAATGGGGTTAAAATCTTGCCCCCTAAAATCGGCCTATTTTTAACCTATTTTCCGAACAAAAAACCCGCCAAAGTATAATTTGGAGGACATAGTAAAACAGCGCCTCTTCTCTCTTTGTTTTTTTATCTCATAAATTAATGTTTCGTTGGGTCTACTAATTTATAAGTAATTTTTGGCTTTTCGGTTGGCGGAAAAATTTTGCCCTTTACCGAAGTAATTTCTTCTCCAGTTTTACCACCTCGAGGCCCAATTTTTGCGTATTGCCCCGATCTAGGAACTATTTCTCCTGGCTTATACTTTTTTTGCATGTATCCTTTTCCTTTATCTATTAATTATTCGACCTTTTGTTGCTTCTTTACGCGATTAATGCCATACCGTTTCTACCCTTTATTCGCTTTTATTTTTTAAAAGAATTTAGAAATGCGGTTTTTTTATACTTCCATGAAAAACTTTTTTTCTATATACAAAAACTAAGGCGACAAATAGCAAAGAAGTGGCCGAAAAAATTAATGCACTCCAAAATAACTCTTGTGTTTTCCCGCCCGTAAAATAAGCCGTCCAAAAACCGACGGCTACTGGTAAAAGTAATGCAACAAGCCATTGAAATAATTCGTAATGCCTTAATTCATTGGCCTGAACCAAGCTTATTTCGACTTCGTTAGGCATACTTATAATTACTTCCGTATCTTCGTTTTTTACTGTCTCCCCCTATAATCTTATTCGTCATTTTTTTATTTTAGCTATTACCCTGTGGAAAACTCACCTATGGATTTTCTATTTATTTTCTATTATAATAAGGATACAAGAAAAGTCAATTTAACTTATCCACAGTTATCTACAACACACTATGATTACCAAACGCCAAAAGCAAACTCTCGATTTTATTACCTCTTTTCAAAAAAAGAAGGGCTTTTCGCCCTCTCTTGAAGAAATTAAAAAACATCTAAAAATATCTTCCGTCTCTACGGCTCATTTTCATGTGTCTAGACTTCGCGATTTAGGATATTTAGCCAAGGAAAAAAATAAACCCCGCGCTATTGATGTTGTCGGGCGTGAAACAATGATAAAAATCCCTCTTTTAGGAACCATCGCGGCGGGTCAACCGATTGAAGCTATTCGAGACAAAGAGATGATAGCTATCCCTAAAAGCAAAATCCCCCCCTCATCAGAGGTCTATGCTCTTCGCGTAATCGGCAATAGTATGATTGATGAAAATATAAATGACGGGGATGTTGTTTTAGTGCGACAACAAAAAACAGCCGAAAATGGGCAAAAGATAGTAGCGCTTATAGATAATTGCGAGGCAACGCTAAAAAAATACTATAAAGAAAAAGGGTGTATCCGTTTACAACCGGCAAATAAAACCATCGAACCAATAATAATTAAAAGAGACCGAGATATCGCTATACAGGGCGTTGTTATAGATATAATAAAAAATGAAAAAGATTTACAAATAGAAGAGTTGTTGCCGCAAAAAGAAACAAAAAAATATGATACCATGCCAATAAATAAAATTATTTGCGGCGATGCAGTTGCAGAGATTAAAAAAATTCCTGATAACTCAATTGATTTAATTATTACCTCCCCCCCATATGATGGAATTAGAAAATATAATGGGTTTACTTTTAATTTACACGCCACTGGCAAAGAAATATACAGGGTTTTAAAAGAAGGCGGATTAGCTGTTATGGTTATTCAAGATCAGACAAAAAACTTTGGCAAATCGCTTACCTCATTTAAGACCATCGTTGACTGGGTTGATAATGTCGGCTTTAAATTATTTGAAACAGTTATTTATAAAAAATATGGCGCAGAAGGCGCCTGGTGGAATAAACGCTTTCGCGTCGACCACGAATATATGCCAATTTTCCTAAAGGGAGAGCGACCGCAATATTTTAATAAAGATCCCCTGAAAATCCCTTCAAAGCACGGAGGCAAAACATTAACCGGTGGGGGCACTCGTCTTACCAATGGCGTAAGAATTGCTACTCGACCGATCACTATCAATCCAATGAAATGCCGCGGTACGATTTGGGAATATATGACAGCAGGAGATGGCACCCGCCTCAAACATCAACACCCTGCAACATTTCCAGACAAAATTCCATTCGATTTTATCCAATGTTTTTGCCCAAAAGATGGCATCGTTTTAGATCCATTTATTGGTAGTGGCACAACTGCCCTAGCTGCTATTCAATTAGATAGAAATTATATTGGAATAGACACATCAACCGAATACTGTGAATTAGCGAAAAAAAGGATAGAGGAAGAAGGAGCATTCAACAAAACATTATTCTAATAGATTATTTTCTTGTTTTTCCAGCGTATATTCTATCGCCAATCCGCTAGTCATAGCCCAAGACAGCGGATTGTTTTTTATCATTTCTTCAAAATTCCTATTGCTTGGCTTAATATTATCCTTACTAAAACAATAAAGTTTAAAGTCAGACCACTGCCAATCATTTTTCTTATATTTCCATGTAGTCAACTTCGACAAAATTTCTAAAAAAATATCTGCTTTTTTACTTTCTTCTTTATTAATTTCGCAAATATTGTCTTTTTCAACAAGATTAACTATCTCTCCCTTTGAGTCGGAAATTTTTATTTTATCATTTCTACTTCGACCATCGCCTATTTCGTCAATTTTTACAAAAAAATCCTTCAAAGCAAGCATCAGGTCATACACAGAGTAATGCTCATTAAAGAATATGCTATTCAATTTATTAATACTCGAATCAGCCCCCAAATACCTTAACCAATCAATACAATTTTCAGGATAGCCGAATAAATTTTTGAAGACACCGTCAACATAAAGCAAAGGACAAATCGCGGTTTTGGGAATCGTTAATTTTATTTTTGAACCGACTATTCCCATTAATAAATGAATTGTAGCTAAAGGATATTTTAAACGAAAATCGTGATAACCATCGTAGTTTCTTAAATTATTTGCTTGAATACAATTTTTAAAATTGCCCCAATTAGCAGGTTTTTTATTTTTATTAAATTGCATCATATGATGACCAACACTTTTTATCTCTTCCCTGAAAATTTCCATATCTAAAAAGACACAATCCTTAACAGGGGTATCTTTGTCTAGCAGCATAATCTTGCCATCATAAAATCCTTTTATTTCCCAGTCCAAATATGCTAACATGAATAGCCCACACAATAAACCATCACTATCGGGGCTTAAAATACAATTCTGCCCTTTTTTTATTATCCAGGGATAATTTTTAATTATTTCTTCGTAGTGAATTTGATCTGTCTTACCCAATAATAATTCTTGAATTTTAGACATGGTATTCGATTATAAAGCTAAATACGCGCTTTTTACATTTTTTCTGGCGCGGAAATACCCATCAATTTTAGAGTATTAGCCAAAACAATTTTAGTGGCCAGACATAGGCCTAGCCGTGCTTGAGTTTTATCTTTATCCTGTTCATCA
>PEUE01000003.1:9444-10958 GCA_002780785.1 Candidatus Portnoybacteria bacterium CG02_land_8_20_14_3_00_45_8 | reverse complement strand
GCTAATCATTATCGGCTTTGGCAGGCGCGGCAGCGGTTTTTCGCGGCGGCTGGCCGAACGGATTTTATGTTTCCAGAAAGTAAATCCGAGTGCTATTTACTCGAATACCGCCTTAACTTTTATATAGCCGCCTTTAACCTCGGGCGCGTTGTCTAAAATCTTTTTCCGGCTGGGAGCTTCACGCTTGATGCTTTCGTCCACACGCCAGGCGTTGCTCAAGCCAGTTACCTGCGCGGTCGGCTCAATTTTATCAACATCTACTTCCGACAATTTCCCGATAAAATCCAAAATCGCCGATAAATCCTTGGCAAATTTATCTTTTTCCTGCTCGGTCAAGCCCAGCCGAGCTAATTTAGCCACGTGTTCAACGTTAATTTTCATTTGATAAGTTTTAAAAATCCGTCTTCGTTAATAATTTTCACTCCCAGCTCTTTGGCTTTATCATATTTAGAACCAGGGCTGGCCCCAGCCACTACCAGATTGGTCTTTGGTGAAACAGACGAAGCCACTTCGCCGCCCCGCTCACGAATAGCTTGCTTGGCCTGGTCGCGGCTTAAACTGCCAAGCTCCCCCGTCAGCACTAGCGTCTGGCCTTTAAAAACCTGCTTTTTTCTGGACACGGCTGGTTTAATAATTTTAACGGCCTTAAGGAGCTTGGCCAGCAATTTTTTATTTTTATCGTTGGCCAACCACTGGCTGATGCTTTGCGCCACTATCGGTCCGATGTTGGCAATGGCGTTAATTTCTTCCGGCGACGCCTTGGCTAACTTTTCTATACTACCAAAATGATTAGCCAAATCAATGGCCGTCTCCTCGCCTACGTGCAGAATACCTAAAGCATTGATAAAACGCGCCAGCGGCACTTGCCGGCTTTTGTTAATTGAAGCAATAACATTGCTAGCCGACTTGACGGCAAAACGCTCCAGCGGCTCCAAATCCCCCGCCTGTAAATCATAAATATCAGCCGCGTCGCCAATTAGGCCTTCCTTCATCAAATGGTCAATAATTTTTGGCCCCAATCCCTCAATATCCATGGCCGACCTGGCCGCAAAATGATGCAGCTGGCGGCGGTTAACGGCAAAACAATTTTTATTGACGCAAAAATGTCCCGCGCCACGCTTCGCGTGGCCAGGCGCAGCCTGGCTCCCAATAATCCGTTTTTCTACCGGCCCGCCGCACACAGGACAAACCTTGGGCATATGAAAACTCTTTTCTTTACCAGTGCGCAGCTTCGGCAAGACCTTAATGATGTCGGGAATCACATCGCCGGCCCGCTGGACGATTACCGTATCGCCAATTTTAAGACCCAGCCGTTTAATTTCATCTTCGTTATGCAAAGTGGCTCGCGCCACCATCACGCCGCCCACTTTCACCGGCTTTAAATGCGCCACTGGTGTCAGAATACCGGTTCGGCCAACTTGCACCACAATATCGGCCACTTCAGTCGTGGCCTCCTCGCCCGAAAATTTGAAGGCCTGCATCCAGCGCGGCGCCTTGCCCACCACGCCTAATTT
>PEUE01000003.1:2420-9432 GCA_002780785.1 Candidatus Portnoybacteria bacterium CG02_land_8_20_14_3_00_45_8 | reverse complement strand
GGTTTTATCTACGGAAACCACCACGCCGTCACAGCCAAAAGGCAATTTATCGCGGCGCCCGGCCCAATGCTCGTGGAACTTTATAACCTCGTCCAAATTTTTACAAAAGCGGGCGTAATTTTTCTTATCTTCGTCAACAAAAGTCGGGAATCCTAAGGCCCGAGCAATCAAATGCTCTTGCTCGTGTCGCTCCTGACCAAGATTTGTCACGATGGTATAGGCAAAGAAATCCAAATGGCGCTGGGCCGTAATTTTAGAATCCAACTGCCGAATTGAACCGGCCGCGCCATTGCGGGGATTGACCAATAAGGCCTTGCCTTGTTGTTGATACTTTTTATTCAACGCGGCAAAAACTTTCTTGGTCATTATCGCCTCGCCCCGCACCTCTATCTGGCCATTGGCGACGGCCGCCATAATTTTTTTTATCTGACCCGCGCCCAGCCTCGCTTTTTTCAGCTCCGCCTCGTCCGGCACTCTCAACTTCAAAGGAATGGCTTCAATGGTCTTTAGGTTTTGCGTCACGTCTTCGCCGACCCGACCATCGCCTCGGGTCGCACCTTGGACCATAACGCCGTTTTTATAAGTTAACGACACGGCCAAACCATCCAGTTTTAACTCACAAAAATAATCAGGCTTGGCGTGCGGCACGAGTTTCTGAATCCGCTCCTGCCAGGCGAAAATCTCTTCTTCGCCAAAAGCGTCGTTGAGCGATAACATCCGCTGCGCGTGCGTCACTTTAGTAAATTTAGCCAACGGCTGGCCGCCCACCCGCTGGGTTGGAGAATCAGCCGTCACTAAATCCGGATATTTTAATTCCAGTTCTTCCAGTTCGTTTTTAAGCGAATCAAAAGCCGCGTCGGACATCGCCAGCTTGTCCAACACGTGATACTGATACCGATGGTAATTAATTTCCTCCCTAAGCTTACCAATTCTTTTTTTGACCTCGGCTTTATTCACAAAATCATTTTAACATTGAAACATATTAACATTTTAACATTAATCTTTATTTGAGCGACCGCAAAATTCTTCCTTATGTTTCTATGTTAATATGTTCGGATGTTTGTATGTTTATATGCCCTACCAGCTCAATTCCACCTGGCGTTTAGCGCCGTTAAAATTACCCGCCGAAATAATTCTGCCGTCGGCGGCTCTCGTCGCTACCGCGCTGGCTCCATTATCCAAGGTAATTGAAGTTGAGGCGCCAATAACGCTGCACTCGCCTGTTTCCAGCCGCGCCTGATACAGACATTTCTCAGCTCCCGCGTCGGCCGCAAAAAAGGCCGGCCCGGAATTGGAAATTTCCAGCGACATTCTAATTTCGTAAATCATAACGCTGGCCGCGGTTAAAGCAATTAGCAACAAAACGCTCAGCACAAAAAAGCTCAACATAAGAATTGCCGCTCCCCGTTCATTATTAAATTGTCGATACCAAAGAAAAAGTTTATTGGTCATAACGGCGAGATGAAATAGTTGTTTGCAGATTCATAACGACCCGCTGAGCTGTTTGGCCCGTTTTATTAACGACTTTTAGCGCCGGCGTCACCCGCGGCGGAAGATTGCCGCTTTTTTGCACATAAAAAGTTCCGGTAATTTCAACGTTGCTGGAGTTTAAAACCGCGCCGCCTCGCGTGATTTGTTTGTTCACATTATCAAACACATAGTTTAAGGTCTGGCCTTTGGAATTGGTAATATTCAAAGTATTGCTCTGGCCGTCGGCTGTATTAATTTTGCTCATCCTGATTTCCTTACTCATGGACTCCAAAATAAAGCGGGCTGAATCCTGCGTGTTCTGCCGGCCAAAAATCCGCTGCGAGCCGCCCAAACCAACCGCAAAAATATCTATCACCGCTACAATAATAACCATAAAAACAGCCATCGCGACCAACAGCTCAATTAAAGTGAATCCTTGCTCGTTATTTTTTCGTTTAAGATTAATCATCTTTAATGCAAAGTGTAAATATCAAAAATCAAAATGACAGCTTAAAATGTAAAATTACTTAATTCATTTTTAACTTTACATTGTCATTTTCCATTTTGATTTTTAAATTTTGATTTTTTTACCGCCAATTCCATAATCGGTCCTCAACCGTCAAGATATGGGAACGATTTTGTTCAACCCAAGTAATCTCCGCTACTAATTTTATTTCGGCATCAGAAATCTTGGTTAAGGTAATCTTACGCTTAAAAACAAAAGAGGTGTCAACTCCGGAATCATAACCATAAAGTCCGGCGCTTGAATCATACTTTAGGGGCATATCGCTAAAAGCCCGCCAAGAAGCGTCGTTGTATTGCACTAAGTAGCTGGTTGTACCCTCAATCCCCGCGTACCAATCACTCCAGCCATTGGTGCCGAAATTTAAGTCGCGGATATTTCTTACCACCTCAATGCCCTCTTGGGCCAAATTGGCGGCAATGAGCCGAGAAGCGCTAGTGCCGCCGGCTATCGTGAAGTAATTAACCAAAGCCATCACCCCCATCAAACCAATCGAAATAATAAAAATGGAAACGATAACTTCCATCAAGCCAAAACCCTGCTCACTATTAGCGCCAGTTTTTAATTTTAATATAGAGAAAATCATCTGATAAAATTAGGGGCTTGAAATGTCAATTTTGCCGCTAGAATAAGTCGTGATGGTTTTTGACCGAACACCTCTCGTCAAAGTCAGAACCAGAGAGCCGGCGTTGGCGCCGTTAATATAGGTAGTCGGGTCGGGCGGAGTGAAATAAATACTTTGAGCGACGGGACTGACAACAACATTATTGGTTAAATTAATTGTTTCCAGCAACACGCTGGCGCCGGCCGCATAGACCAGGTCGGCAGAGGTATTATAGAAAAGATAATACCGGCTGGCCGAAACAAAATAAAGGCCGTACCCTCGCGGCATGACTGCTCCCTGGGTTTGTCCGGACAAGGCCATATTCTGTGTCCGACGCAAATCAGCCGCCAGTTTTTGGACGGACTGGGAAACATAATACTGGTCCTGTCCCTTCCAGGAACTATACAAAACGGAGCCCGAAATCAACGAGATAATAAAAATCACCACCAAAAGCTCAATGAGAGTAACCCCCCTTTGTTTATGATTTCGTGTCATTATTTTTAATTATAAGCGAAGCTTGAAATTGGTTCGCTCGGTTGAAAAGAAAATAGATTTTCTTTTCCCCCTCACTGCCAATTATAAGCAGAGCTTGAAATTGCGGCGCTCGCAAAGAATGAAAGTAAACTTTCATTCTTTCCTCGCTTGCAATTATAACACAATCTAATCACCAAGACATCAACACAGAGCCGTTAATGGCCATTGTTAAAATCAGCCCCAAAAATAGCCACCAAGCGAAATGAAGACCCTTACTTTTGCCAACTCTTTCATAAAAAGAGAAAAGCCAGAACAACAGGCCCAGGCCCGTCAAATACAAAATCGAACCCTTGGCTGTCAAAACAATGTCCAACAACAAACTCTTAGAATAAAAAATCTGCCTTAAAAGCAGATAAAACGCTATGGCGACAGCTACCGCAATCAAGGACTTCTTATTTTTAAAAGCTCGGCTAGCGGCGATTCCTAGAAAAACCATCAATCCCAATAGCCCTGCCTGTCCCCAAGCAAAACGGCTCATAAAACTTCCTCCCTCCAGCCGAACGAGCTGAAAAACAACAAAAGCTAAAAAAAATCTGGCCGCCGTCCCAAGGTATCTCCGATAATTCTTTTTTATCCGCTGAAAAAGATTACTTATCCCCTCTTTCGACCGCGCCTCCAGTCCGTTTTGCCTCAAAAATAAAAAAATGCCTCTGACGGCCCCGAAAACGCTCCGGCCAAAAATAAAAATTAGCAAAGGGACAAAAGTATTGATTAAAATTACCAACGACGGAAAAATCGGCAACCAACTGCGCCAGTAGAATTTTAAAGGCAGCAGCAAGGAAAAAATGAAAAATAACTTGGCATCGCCGGCCGACCAGCCGTTGAAACGCCAAATTAAATATCCCAAAAGCAGCGCGATGCCGGCGTTAAGATAAACTTTTAAAACGTAATCCACAGAGAAAATATTGTTCATCAAACCCAAGTGCGTTCCCATCCCAATAAAGAGCCCGACTAAAATCCATTTATTCCTTATCTTGCCAAATTTAATATCTTCGTAGACGGTTAATATCCCGATAAATAAAGCAGTTGAAACCAAAAAATAATTTACGAAAGACATAAAAAACGTCTATTTTACCCCGCACCACAGCCCGCCCCGCTTTGCGGAGCGAGGCCGGAGAGTGTCACAGACGTAAACCTGTGGTGCGGGGTTTACTCTACTTGTTTTATTCAGTTATTCAAAACTTTTTGGATAATTTTTTCTTTAGAAACAAAAACCGGATAAAGTTCTGTTGCGCTATAGTATTTATCCATTTGATAGAGACCGGCGCAAATGTCGTTTAAAAAACATACTTGGCAGCATTCGGCTTTTCCATAAACCCAGTTTTCTTGGATAAATTTTCCGCGTTTATCCAAAAAATAGACCAGCCGAGATTCGTTTTTAATAATCTTGCGCGTCTCGGTGCAGACATGTTCAAATTCGGTCAGATAGCAAAGTGGCGCCCTTTCCACGCGGAATGTCTTTTTGTTTTTCTCAAGCATTTTTAACGCCTGATGAAGTTCCAGCTCAAAATCATTCAGCCGGGGAATAACCTGATAATTGGCCGCGGCGCGGCCGATTAAAGGATCTAAATTGTTAAAAACAAAGTGCCCAATAAAGTGATAATCGTTAATCAGCCAGGACACGATTTTTGATAGATGATTAGCGTTATAACGATTAATGGTAATGTTGATATCGGTGGTGATGCCGCCAATTTTTTGCAAATTAGCCAGCGATTTTTTTATATTTACGAGCGAGGTTTTGTTTCGCGATATTCTTGCCTGGATTTTATCTTGGCAAGAATAAACCGATAAATGCAAATGCCGCAGGCCGGCTTTTTTTAAAGCCCGCAAATATCTAAAATTACTGGTGCGTTGGCCGTTAGTTATTACTCGCGGAAAAATCTTCTTTTTTAAACAATACTTAATCAACTGAGGCAGTTCATCATATAGGGTCGGCTCCCCGCCCGTTAAAATTACCTGTCCGTATTTTTGGGTCTTCAATTCATCTATTGCTTGTTTCGCTTTTTGCAGCCCTAAAGTCCGATTATTGGCCGGATTGGAACAAATAATACATTCCTGATTGCAGTTTCTTGTTACCTGAAGATACCCTATTTTAGCCATATTATTTTAGTTTTAGTCGCGTTTTGCTTTTTAACCGGTCGCAAAATTTTAAACCCTTTTTCACGAATATCTTGAATCCAGGCGCCATCGCACCTATTATCGTAGCGGCATTTTTTGCACCTTAAACTTTTGACAAAATAGCGGTTTTTAATATAGAAGTTCAAAAAATTATCCCAATTAAGTTTTTTCTGGAATTGCCAGATTTTTTTCTTTTGATTTAAGCCGTTATTGGTTGCCAGACAAAAAGGACCGCTCTTGGACTTCAATATTTTAAATTTTTTAAGCGCCGTCAAGTCCTGACAAAATCCCGCTATAAAACAATACCGGCAGCGCTTGCCAAAACAGGGCAAAGGAATATCGGCTGCCAAATAATTTTCAAATTCTCGCCTTCTTTCTTTTATTTCATCTTTTAATTTAATCGGCTGCTGAATTAAATTTTCGTAGCCCTCAAGATGAATAGCCGGCAATCTATTGGTCCAAATAAATAAGTCCTTGTTTTTTGACAGCTCAAAGGCCTCATTTAAGTATTTGCTTGCCTTAGACGCTGAATAAAAAACTTTTTCTTTATTTAACCAAGCGCCGCCAAAAGGAGTAACCTGCAGCAAATCAAATTCGGTTACGCCTAATTTTGTGAAAAAAATTAAAGTATTTTTTAAGGTTTTATAATTAATTTTATTTATAACAATATCAACGCTCACGATAAAATTATGCTTTAAGGCATTCACTAATCCCTGCATTGCCTGCAGGTAGCTGCCTTTAATTCCGGTAGTCGCTTCAAAATCTTTTTTCCGGTGGCTGTGCAACGAAAGAGTAATTTCATCCAATCCGGCTTCTTTTAACTTTTTAACAAATTTTTCGGAGGCCAGCAGGCGGCCATTACTGATTAGCTGAGTATGGCTATAGCCAAGTTTTTTGGCTTCTTTAATAATTTTTATAATTTGCGGATGTAAGGTCGGCTCTCCGCCGGAAAGAATTGCCCTACTTGCTTTCTCTCTGCGCCCTTGCTCCAGTTTTTTCATTACCTCGCCGACAGGAATAATCTTGCCGTTTTGATTTTCTTTATCCAAACAAAAAAGGCAGTTATTATTGCAAACTCGGGTTAACCTTATCCAGTGTCTTTTTTCTTGGGCGACCTTATCTTTTATCTGAAGATTGTTATTTGACATATTTTTTAATAGGCACGAACTCATCCCAGCCGAATTTCTGCGGGTATTCTTTCCATGGCCCTTCGCAGGTCTTAAAATATTTACATTTTGGACAATCGGGCCCTTTCGCTTTTGCCTGACTAATTCGCACCTTTGTAAAATCGGGGATAATCCGGTCAAGCTCAAATATTTTCATTGCCGGCATAATATTTTCGGAAATACAATCCTCATAACCCTCCAAAAAGCAATAAGTCACCGCTTCGGTCATCACTTTCTTGTTAAAATACCTGCCAATATCTAAGGCCTTTTTAAGATACGGGGCGACTAAACTCATTCGCGGCACCAAGCTATCAAAATTTTTCGCCGCTGACCCAAGCGGATGGACCAAGGCAAACTGAAATTGGTCAACCCCCAGGCCGACTAAAAGCTTGGCTATGGCCGGCAAATGCCGATAATTGGGCTTGACCACTACCGAGTTCATCAAAACCGGCTGACCCAGTGATTTTAAATTTTTAATACCCAAGCAGGTCTGTTTAAAGCTTCCCGCCGAACCGGTCAAATAATCATGGAGCTGCGGACTATGACCATGCAGGGCCAAAGCAAATTCATTGGCGCCGGCCGCAATTATTTTTTGGC
>PEUE01000003.1:1591-2204 GCA_002780785.1 Candidatus Portnoybacteria bacterium CG02_land_8_20_14_3_00_45_8 | reverse complement strand
GAACGCAAAAAAGGCAATTGTTATTGCACAAAAATCCGATTTTAACATCGGCTTTTTTTAGACCGATTGCTTTACCCCGCACCTTTTTTGAAAGCCCCACAGCTTGCTGTGATTGAGTTAGCGCCTTAGGTGAACAGCGGCTAAGCCCAAAACTTCGCTGCGAGCAAAAGGCGCGGGGCTTATCTGACATTTGCCTTAATTTTTGCCGGCCGGTTTTTGAATTCCTCTTCTCCATAAACATTATAATAGGATTTCCAAGTTCCTTCGCAAGTGTTTTTTTGCAAACATTGGCGACAATATTTTGTTTTTCTTTTCCCCAAATTGGTACGCAAATAATTATAGTCGCTTATTCTTCCCCCTAAAATTACTTCGTTCTTTAGCCCTAATTCTATCGCCAGTTTTTGATATTCGCCTAAAAAACAAGGCGGTAGGCCGTAGGTTCCGATGTTTAGACCCAGTCCCGTCGCCAAGGTCAAGGCCTTATTGAGGGGCTTGACCACCTCCGAAAATTGAGGAACAATTTCTTTATCATTATGGTAGACAAAATTTAATTGCAGATTTTTGACACCCAACTTATGACAAAAACTGACAATTTTTACCAAATGCCGGAAAT
>PEUE01000003.1:0-1551 GCA_002780785.1 Candidatus Portnoybacteria bacterium CG02_land_8_20_14_3_00_45_8 | reverse complement strand
GTTGCCCAAAGCAATGAAATTTTTGATTCCTTGAATCGTTTCTCTAAAGCTATTGCTCGTTCTGGTCAAAAAATCATGAGTTTTCGCCTGATGGCTCAAAAGAGTTATACCGATGCTATCCAATCCGGCTTTCATTAATTTTAGACAAAATTTTCTGTCTTTCAGCGTCCGGCCGTTAGTTCTTATTTCCGCTCCGTAACCATTTTTTTTCGCCAATAAAATCGCTTTCAGTAAATTAGGATTCAAGGTGGGCTCGTTGCCGCTGATTATCAGCCAATCACAACTTGCTCGGTGGCGACGCAGAGCCCGACTCAAATCAATCAACGAATCAATTACCGGAGCGCCAACTTTTTCCGCCAAAAGGTCTTTCTCGCGACAAAAGCAAAAGAGACAATTGTTGTTGCATTGGCTCCAAAAATTAATTGATAAACTTTTCATTTTATTAATTTCCCCTCACCTTAAGTTATATCCCCTGCCCAGGAAAAAATTAAGACCTCTGAGAAAGTTTTGGCATTTATTCAACAAAATTATCTGAACCTCGGGCGTATAAATTAAACCTTTATGGGTAAGAAATAATTTATTTTCTTTTAATTTTATAAAATTGTGCTCAACCAACAAATTTATTTCTTTTGATAAAACCCGCCCTAAGGGGACTCTAAATCTTTGGCTAAGTTGACTTAAATTAACCGAACCAAATCTTATCAAATAAGCAAAGTGACTAATAGCGTTGGCATTTTTGTTTAAACAAAAATGTTTAAAAATTGGCAACTCTGCCTGGTCAAGATATCTATAATATGATTTTAAATCGCTGATATTTTTATAAAATTTATTTTTGATTTTACTGATGGCAAAAGGACCAAACCCAATGACATAATCATTGGAAAGCCAATCAAAAGTATATTCGCAGGGCTGGCCGGTCTTGGTATAAAATTCGGTCATTAGTCGCTTAAAGCCGAGTTTTTTAAAATTGGTTTCAATAAAAGTGTCGGCGGTCAAATAAGGAATTTCCTTGAAATCCATTTTTTTCATAAAATCTGTCGCTTTTTTCGTTTCATACCAATAAACTGAATCGGGTTTAACTTTTTTCACAAATTCCACATCAGCCGCCAGTGTTTTTGTGGTTTGGCCCGGCAGACAAAACATAAAGTCCAAATTAATCGTTTCAAACCCCAATTTCCGGGCATATTGAATCAATTGAACAGCTTTTCTTTTATCAAAACGGCGACCAATTAATTTTAGAATTTTAGGGTCGGTTGTCTGAATGCCAAAGGACAAACGATTGACACTCTGACTTTTCATAAATTCCAGTTTTTCTTTGTCACAAACCGCTGGATTTATTTCCGCCGTAAATTCAGTCCCATCTTTAACGCTAAAGTGTCTGTATAAAATAGCAAAAAGTTTTTTCAATAAAGGCAGCGATAAATAAGAAGGCGTGCCGCCTCCGATATAAATTGTTTTAATTTGGCGCGGAAATCTCCAGCGCCGCTTTTTGAGAATAATCTCTTTTTCCAAATAATCCAAATATAAACTAATTGCCGCGGGCTTTTGATT
>PEUE01000044.1:11491-12481 GCA_002780785.1 Candidatus Portnoybacteria bacterium CG02_land_8_20_14_3_00_45_8 | reverse complement strand
CGGGTACTTTTGCCGCAACGCGATAATTTTTGGAACCACGCGCTCGTCAAATTTCTGCCCACTTTGACCGGGCGGGACGCTCATCAAAAGTACCAGGTCAATTTTATCAATAAAATCGTCCAGCACTTCAATTGGCGTTCCCGAATTTAAAGCTACGCCAAACTCTTTATTCGCGCTATGGGTCTTTTCTATTAAATTAAAAATTTTACTTTTCGTCTCTCTCTTATTGTCATTCTGACGAAAGTCAGAATCCAGACCATTTTTATTAAATTTGGATTCCCCCGTATCAAGTACGGGGCAAGCTTGATCAAGCCCGGAATGACAAGAAGGGACGGTAGCCGCCTCATAATGTATAATAATTCTCCCGACTTTACTTGCCAACCACTCCGCCGCCGCTTTCTCCGGCTCCGCCGTCATCAAATGCGCTTCTAAAAAAATATCGGTTTTTAAATTATTTAGTTCGCGTATAGAGAGCTTGCCCTGAGCCAAGTCGAAGGGCCATGTAACATTATTAACAAAAACACCGTCCATCACATCCAACTGAACAGTTTTGACATACGGTTCAACGAGCTTAATCTTGACTTCCAGCTCCGCAAAATCTTTGGGGATGATGGCGGGAATTATCTCGGCAACCATAAATGTCAAATGTCAAATTTCCAATGACCAATCAAATCCTAAATCCAAATGTCAAAAAATAAATTCTTTGGATTTTGAGCTTTGACATTGATTTGTCATTGGTCATTAGTCATTTGGTTTTTAGCTCTCTTCCATCTCCGCCACTTTTCTCAATCGTCTCGTATGCCGTTCCTCTTCCAAAAATTCCGTCTCCAGCCAAATTTTAACCGCTTTTTTAGCGGTCTCAGCGTCAGTCACTCGTCCGCCCAGGCAGATGACATTCGCGTTCAAATGGTCCGCCGCGTCTTTGGCGGTAAAATCGTTGTACACGACGGCCGCCCTGATACCGGCTACTTTATTGGCCGCCAGGCACAT
>PEUE01000044.1:0-11449 GCA_002780785.1 Candidatus Portnoybacteria bacterium CG02_land_8_20_14_3_00_45_8 | reverse complement strand
ATTAAAATTCCGCCAGCCTCCTCGTCCTGCGCCACTTGCTCGGCCAGCTTCAAGGCATAGTCCGGATAATCATCCGCCAAATCCAATTCATCCGCGCCTAAATCAACTACCTCGTAGCCCTCTTCAATCAAAAATCTTTTCAGTTCTTCTTTGAGCGGATACCCGCCATGGTCCGCGGCGATATACAACATAAAAATTTAAAATGAAAATATCAAAATGTAAAATTTTGGTGTCCCGCAGCTGCGGGACTGATTTTAACATTTTTCATTGTCATTTTTAATTTTGAGATTTACATTTTGCATTTTTTCTTCCGCCAATCATCAATAGCTTGATGATTTCCTCCCAACAACACTTCCGGCACCCCCCACTTTTTAAACTTCTCTGGCCTCGTATATTGGGGATACTCCCGGTAGCCTTCGCGGCAAAAACTTTCGTCCTTTAAGCTCGCTTCTTTACCCAAAACTCCCGGCACCAGTCGTGAAACCGCGTCTACTACTATCATAGCAGGAATTTCGCCACCCGTCAGCACAAAATTACCCACAGACAGCTCCTCGTCCGCAATGCGTTCAGCCACCCGCTCATCCACCCCTTCATACCGCCCGCAAATCATAATTATTTGCTCATATTGCGCCAGACGTCTGGCATCTTCCTGCGCATACGGCTTGCCTTTGGCGCTAAATAAAATTACCCTGACTTTTTTACTTTTGCCTTTTAATTTTGATTTTTGATTTTTGATTTTTGATTTTAAAAATTGAACCGCTTTGTAAATAGGTCCAATTTTTAGCACCATCCCCGGTCCGCCGCCATAGGGCGAATCGTCCACGGATTTATGATTGTCTTCTGTCCACTGCCGTAAATCGTGCGTCTTAATTTCTATCCACCCCTTCTTTTGCGCCCGATTCAAAATCGTCTCGGAAAAATACGAGTCAAAAATTTTGGGAAAAATTGTTATAATATCAAATTTTACCATAAAACAAAAATCGCGCTACTTTCAGAATAGCACGATTTTTGGGTAATTGCGAAACAAATTCGTTCTAGAGTTTCAAGTCGTCAACCACCTGGTCAACGTCTCTGACAACCGGAGCTTCCTCGCGACTGCGGGGACCCCGACCGCCTTCCGGCTCTTCAATCTTGAAATTGATGCGAGCGTTGTGCTTGGCACCAATAACGCGCAGCAGAGTGCGGATGGCTCGAGCCGTGCCGCCCTGACGGCCAATCACCTGACCCATATCCTCGGGGTTTACTTTGAGAGTCAAAAGAACTCCCATTTCATCCACCTTGCGGTCAGTTTTGACATCATCAGGATGGTCAACCAAGCCCTTGATCACGAATTCAACGAATTCCTGGTCAACGTATTTAGCCATATCTTTCTTTTTAGTCATGTACGTATTTATTTTTTAAGCAGCAGTCGACCCAGAATTATCTGCCTGCCGCTTTGGCTCATTATAAAGCCGAAAAATATCTTTGTCAATGAAACAAAAACCGCCTTTTGAGGGGCGATTTTATAGATATTACTCTGTTTTGGGCTCTTCAACCGGAGTTTCGGCCTTCGGCTCTTCCTTCACTGGCTCTTCGGCTGGCGCTTCTTCTTTTGTTTCTGCCGGAGCCGCTTCTTTGGTTTTGGGCGCTTCGGCCTTAGCCGCGGCTGCGGCCTTATTGGCCCGTTCCGCTTCGCTTAGAACGAGGCGAGCTTCTTGCGTTTTTTTCTTGGGCCGCCAGGCCTTAACTTTGGCCGCGACAATCACTTTTTCGTTCACCAGTAGATTGTGCACGGTATCGGAAACCTGCGCGCCTTTGGAAATCCAATATTTAATGCGTTCCCCGTCCAAAGAATTCTGCTTAAGCCGAGGAGTGTAGTGTCCCAAAATTTCAAGAAACTTCCCTTTGACGGAATTAGTTTTTTCAGTTACCACCACGCGGTAACTGGGCTGATTTTTTTTACCTGTCCTGGTTAATCTGATAACTAACATAAAAATAGTGATTAGTGATTAGATTTAAGTATTAAGTGTAAGATAGTGCAAAAAACTTATTTTGTCCAGACAAAAAAGTGTCTAATAAAAAGTAATCAGTTATTAGCGTTTTTACTGGACACTTATCACTGGACACTTATCACTTATTGTTTCCGTTCCAGCCCTTAGCCGATAACCCCTTTTCGGCCGCTTTTTGTTGGGCCTCCTGCTTAGAGATACCCTCGCCTTCAGCCACTAATTCATCGTTCAAAAATACTCCGACCCGGAAATTCTTAGCGTGATCCGGCCCCCACTCTTCCATCACTTCGTAATTTGGAGTCACGCCCACCTTGTCCTGCGCCTCTTCCTGAAACAAACTTTTGGCGTCGCGATAAGCGCCGCTGGCCAGAATATCCGACAAGTGTTTGATAACATATTTTTCCACGAACTGCCGGCTTACCTCAAAACCCTTATCCAAATAAATCACGCCAATCAACGCCTCCATGGCATTGGCCATAATATATTGCCTGGCCCGTCCCGTGTCGCGCGCCTCACCCCGGCTCAACAACAAAAATCCGTTAATGCCAATCTCTTCGGCCACCTCGGCCAGTTTCTTGGCGTTAACCAAGGCCGCTCGCCAAGTGGTCAGCTCGCCCTCGGGATTAGGATAGCTCTCATAGAGATACTGCGTAACCGCCAACTCCAACACCGCATCACCCAAAAATTCCAGACGCTCGTTATGCGGCAGACGAAAATCCGGATTCTCGTTCAAAAAAGAGCGATGCACCAAGGCCTGCTGAAGCAAGTCCTGGTTGTTAAATTTTATCCCGATTTTTTTTTCAAACACTGATAATTCTTTCATTGATAAAACTCAAAACGCAAAACTCAAAAGTCAAAACCATAACTTAAAACTCAAAACTTAATTTTTAGTTTTTGGGCTTTACGCTTTAGTTTCGAGTTTTGAACTTTGAGATTTGAACTAATTTAATTATTCATCTTTCTGCGGTTCGCCGATTTCCCGATAAACCGTGCCTAAAACGCCGTTGACGAATTTTCCGGAACTCTCGCCGCTAAAACCTTTGGCCAGCTCAATCGCCTCATTGATCGCCACCTTAGGCGGCACTTCCTGACGATTGCTAAACAACAACTCATAAAGCCCCAGGCGCAAAATATTGCGGTCAATTATCGTTATCTGCTCCAGCGGCCATTCGGGCGCCGACTTTTCAATTATCTTATCTATTTTGGCTAAATTATCTATCACGCCCTTAATCAGCCGCCAAATAAATTCCTCGCCGTCCAGGCCCGGCCCAAATTCCTGCATATTTTTAGCCACCGCTTCTTTTAGCTTGTTTTCATCCTTACCCCAAAAATCCCACTCATAGAGCGATTGCATAGCGATGGATCTGGCGAGATGTCGATTAGCCATGGGCTATCAATAACCAAGACACAAGATACAATAACCAAATAAATTTCAATTCACAAATCACAAAAAAGTTTGGAATTTGATTATTGGAACTTGTTTGTTTCTTGTTTCTTAGGATTTGATTATTTATTATTTTTACTAAGCTCTGCTGCATCCAGCGGTTTTTCTGTTTTGGCCTGCTCTTCCTGCTCCGCCAATTCTTTTTTACGTTTTTTCTGCTCTTTTTTAGTCAGCTTTTTTAGCACGTCAATCACTTGCCGCCCCTGATAAGTGCCGCAATTCTTGCAAACCTGATGAGGCATGATTTCTTGCCCGCACTTGGGGCATTTGCCCATGCTTAAAAGCTTAAGCGCGTGATGAGAGCGCCGTCTGTTCCTCCTGGACTTAGTATGTCGTTGTTTTGGTATCGGCATAAATCATTTAAACATTAAAACATTTTAGCATTTTAACAAAAACAAAGGGCTCCAATGCTTAAATGTTAGAATGTTAATATGTTAATATGATTTTTATTTTTTAAATGGTATCAGCCCCATATTATCCAAATAAAGTTTGGCTTGCTGGTCGCCAGGATCAATCGATAAAACTTTTTCCCAAGCCCGGCGCGCTTCAGAAAAATCTCCCTGCTGATAATAAACTTCGCCCAAAACTAGATGGGCCTGCTCGTAATTTGCATCCAGCTCCGTTGCTTTTTTAAAATAATTAAGCGCTTGGCCGGTTTTGCCTTGGTTAAGATTTAACGTTCCCAGAGTAAAGGCCAAATTTTTGTCTTGAGAATATAAACTAAACGCCCGTTCATAAAGCGGTAGAGCTAAATCGTTAAACCCGAGATTTTTAAAAAAGCTCCCCAAGCAAACCCAATCATTGATGCTATCGCTATTAATGTTGTTGCCCAAGAGATACTCAATGTTCTTTTTGGCTAAACTTTCCTTATCTAAACCAAATTTTTCAATCAGACCCTTATTGCTAGCGGTATTACGCACCCAAATAGTGGCCGTCGGGTCCAAATAAATCAACCGCCAATTCTTGTTTTGCCAAATATTTTTTAAAAAGTTCTGTCCCCAGGGCGTAGCATCGGTGTGAACAAAAAACACGTAATCAAACCGATAAACATCGTCCGCCAGCCGCTGCCAAGTTGCGGCGTCATTTTGCATTGGAATATAAACGGACTGCCAAAAATCGTCCGAATAGGCCTCTCTCCGGTTATCAACAAAAACCTGTTGCTGCGGATACAACCGCCAAATAAGGTAGCTGCCGATGTCAAAATTATTAAACATCCGGCCGCTAATTTTCTGCTCTTGCAAAAAATCAACCGCCTTGGCGGCGCCCATCGGCACCGATAGCCCAAAGCGGTCGGCCTTGCCCCATTTCAGGTAAAACCGATTGGAAACAATACAATAAATGCTCCCTATTAAAATAGCAAAAATAGCCAAAATGGTCAAGAGACGCAGCCATGGCCGCAGCCGATTTTTGGTCCACCAGACAAAATATTTGCTCCAGCTCTCTCGGGCTTGAGAAAAATTACTAACCAATACCGGCAAAATAATCAACCCCATCAACGGAAAATTGCGGATTGCCGAGCAGGACATCACCGTTACCAGCAACGATATCAAAAAATAAAAAAAGTTGAAGCGCCGCCAATTAACTATAAAACCTAAGGCCAGAATCACCAACGCCGCTTTGAAAAAAATAATCGTGGGGCTGGCTGCCAGCTTGGCCAAAAAGAACGGCGATTGATTTTCCGTGATGGCATAGCCGTAATTTTTGAAAACTGACAAAGGATAAAGCGCGCCCCGCCAGGTATTGGGATTAATAAAAGATATCAAGCCCAGCAATGCGCCAATAAAAATTGTCGTGGCGATATAACTATCTATCTTTTTTTTACGAGCCAGCAGATGAATGGTTTGGCGCCGCGCCCACAGCCGGTCCAGAAAAAAGATAAAAATCAACGCCAAGCCATAAACAAAAGAAATATGCAAATTAACCCAAAGCAGTTGCACGGGCAGCAGCCACCAAATTGAGAGCTTAATTTTTTCTTTGTTCCTGTCTAAAATAACCAAAAACAGCGCCAGGCCCAACCAACCAAAAATCTCCGGCCGGATATCAGTACGCTCTATCAGCAAGCCGACGCTTAAGACGGCGGCCCAAATAGTCAGCAAAAAATATTTGCGCCGCCACGCCAAGGCAAACACCAGCCCAAAACTTAAGAGCCCCATCAAAGCCGTAAATAAAATTAACCCCTTGAATCCGCCCGCCGTATAGATTCCATAAAAAATCACTTCGCTCAGCCAGTGGTGATTAGTGAATGGAAAATTCGGCTCGGTGTAGGAAAATAAATTGGTGTTGGGAATGTGCTTAGTTTGCCAAATTATCTGCCCCAATTTCAAGTGCCGCCCCAAATCCTGATTTATTGCCGTGGCGTTGTGAATTAAAAAACTGGCCAGCAACCCAAAAATTAATAAAACCAAAGAAGCCCTTAAAATAAAAGGCCAAGACAAAATTGTTCTTTTTTTGCTAAAATTTTCTAACACGGGTCTTTTTCTCATTATAAGCAGAGCTTGAAATTGGTTCGCTCGGTTGAAAAGCTATCTCAAGAGAAAAATGAAAAGACCATTTCATTTTTTCTTTCGCCATCTTTTCTCCCTCACTGCCAATTATACCGCAAGACCGAGTAAGCGGCTACTTTCTAAACGGCGCGAAGGTGCGGCGATGCAGTCGGCAAGCGCCGTGTTTTTTGATAGCGGCGATGTGTCGTCGCGTACCATAGCCCTTATGCGCGTTAAAGCCGTATTGCGGATGCTGCTGATGATATCTAACCATCAGCCGGTCGCGCGTCACTTTGGCAATAATGGAAGCGGCGGCGCAGGAAACTATTTTGCTGTCCCCTCTGACCACGGCTTTCTGGCTAATAGATAAATCTTCCAGCAAAAAATTTCCATCAATCAATAAATATTCCGTCGCCACGTTAAGATTCTCCAGCGCTTTTTTCATCGCCAATTTAGTCGCCTCTAAAATATTTATCCGGTCAATAACTTTGGCCGAGAGCAGCCCGACTCCCCACTTAATATCCGGGTGGGTTGTCAAAATTTCGTACCACTGCTCGCGCTGCTTGACGGAAAGTTTTTTGGAGTCCTTTAACCCATCAAAAACTTTTAATTTAGCCGCAGCGGTTTGTTTTGTCACGACAAAACAAACCGCTGCGGCACACACCGGTCCAGCCAGCGGTCCTCGGCCGACTTCATCCAAGCCCACCACAAAACTATAACCCTGCCGCCAAAGTTTTTTCTCATGATTTAAGTTTGGCCTCTGTTGCCTGTTCATGGTCTTAACATAATCTTACCACAACCTTTAGCCCGTCTTGTGCTGCCGTCTTAATTTTCATATACTAAAGAATATGATTGAAAATAAATTAAACCTAAATTGGTCGGCTGTGGAAAAAGCGCTGGCCGAAGGAACTTTTTCTGGCTACAAAATCGGGGTGCTGGAAACCGAAAAGATTTTTGCTGATCTGCTTAAAAGCAAACAAATCCCCGGCTCCACCATTGAACGCCAAATCAAATACATTGAAAAATACCTTAGCTTGCGCGATAAGCTGGATTACAGCCGTCATATTTACGAACGGATAATTAATGAACCGCATTTTGCTCTGGCGCGTGAAGAAACCAAACAAATTATCTCCGGCTACTGGCAGGCGATGCTGGATATTGAAGAAGCGGTGCAATCGCTTAGCCGCTGGGAAAAAATTACTCTGCGCTTAAAATATATCTGGAACCTGACCGCCAAAAATCTGCGCAATGTTTTGCTGGCTGTGCTGGCCGCCTCGGCACTAATCTGGCTGTTGAGTGAAACGAGTGCAGGCAAAAAAACTGCTCTGTTTATTGTCAGCGCCAACCACTTTTTCATTTTCAAAGTGCTCCTCTGGACGCTAATTGTTATCGCTTCTCTCCTGGCTCTAGGCGGGATTCTGTATTTTACGACAAGAAGCAAAAAAAAGTTTTAGAACCTTACGGAATTACAGATAAATACGGATAATACAGATATTTGATTTTTATGGAGCTCATACATAAAGAGTTGACCTACAAAATAATTGGCGTCCTCTATGAGGTTTTTAATGAACTTGGCTATGGCTATCAGGAAAAATATTATCAAAAAGCAACAGCTCTAGCCCTAAAGAAACACGGACTGAAATTTAAAGAACAAGTTTACACACCGGTAAAATTTCAAAAAAATAAAATCGGCAAATACTTCCTGGATTTTGTGATAGAAAACAAAGTTGTTTTAGAAATCAAAAAAAATGATAAGTTTTTCAAAAGCGATATTACCCAATTATTTGCTTATTTAAAAGCGACTAATTTAAAACTCGGCTTAATCGCTAATTTCACTAAAAATGGGGTTAAAATTAAACGTATTGCTAACCTAAATCCGTAAAATCTGTAACAAATCCGTAATTCCGTAAGGTCCTATGAAATTCACTCACCTTCATGTTCATAGTCACTACAGCTTATTAGACGGCCTGCCCAAGATTGACGGGTTGATTGACCAAGCGCTGGAGCTGGGTATGGACTCGCTGGCTCTCACCGACCACGGCTCACTCTACGGAGCCGTGGAGTTTTATAAAAAAGCCAAGAGTAAAGGCATCAAGCCCATCATCGGCACCGAGCTTTACGTGGCGCCAACCAGCCGCCTGGAAAAAAGGCCTCGGATTGACGATAAAAACTACCATTTGATTTTGCTGGTCAAAAATAAAACCGGTTATCAAAACCTGGTTTTATTAATGACCAAGGCGTGGCTGGAGGGCTTCTACTATAAGCCCCGCATTGATAAAGAACTGCTGGCGCAGCACGCCGAAGGACTAATCGCTTCCAGCGCGTGCTTGGCCGGCGAAATTCCTCAAGCCATTCTCAACGGCAATCCGGAGCGAGCCGAAACGCTGGCTCTGGAGTATCAGAAAATTTTCGGACCGGGAAATTTCTTTTTGGAGCTTCAGCATCACGCCAACCTCCCGGAACAAACCAAAGTCAATCAGGCGCTGATTAAAATCGGTCAAAAAAACAATATTCCGCTGATTGCCACCAATGATATCCACTACTTGCGGAGCGAAGATTCCCGGGCTCAAGATATTTTGATGTTAGTCAACACCAACGCCTCGCTAGACGACCCGGAACGGCTCTCTATGAAAGACAATGATTTTTCCATGCACCCGCCGCAAGCCATGATGGAATTTTTTGCCGACACGCCCGAAGCCATTGTCAATACCCAAAAAATTGTTGCTGCCTGCAATTTTGACTTTGAGTTAGGCAAATATCAGCTACCGCATTTTCAGGTACCGGGCAAGCAAACGCCGGAAGAATATCTTAAAACCTTAACCTTCCAAGGAATAAGCAGGCGCTACCCCAATCAGGTTGACAAAGAAGTGCTGGACCGGGTGGAACGGGAACTGGCCATGATAACCCAAACCGGGTTTGCTTCCTATTTTCTAATCGTGCAGGACTTTGTTAACTGGGCTAAACAAAACGGAATTCTGGTGGGCCCGGGGCGCGGCTCGGCCGCCGGCTCAATTGTTTCATATCTCCTCAACGTCACCGATATTGACCCGCTCAAATATGACCTGTTGTTTGAGCGCTTCTTAAATCCCGAGCGAATTTCTATGCCCGATATTGACCTGGATTTTGCCGACACGCGGCGCGACGAAGTTATCAGCTACGTGCGTCAAAAGTACGGCGACGACTATGTCGCCCAAATTATCACTTTCGGCACTATGGCCGCCCGCGCCGCTATTCGTGATACCGGCCGAGCCATGGATTATTCCTATCAACTCTGCGACCAGGTGGCTAAAACCATTCCTTTTGGCTTAACGCTGGAACGAGCGCTGCACGAATCGGTGGACTTGCACACTCTCTATGAATCAGACGAACAAGTGAAAAAACTCATTGATACGGCCATGAAACTGGAAGGCGTGGCTCGCCACGCTTCCACCCACGCGGCAGGAGTGGTTATCACCAAAGAGCCGCTTAATAAAATCGTTCCCCTTCAGCACCCAACGCAAGACGACCAAGCCATTGTGACCCAATACGAAATGCACTCCATTGAGGACCTGGGCTTGTTAAAAATGGACTTTCTGGGATTAAAAACCTTAACGCAAATTGAAAACGCCATTGCCATTGTCAAAAATACCAAAAAAGAAAATATTGACCTGGCTAATTTGCCGCTGGATGATAAATTAACTTATAAACTTTTTCGGGAAGCCCGCACCACGGGCGTGTTCCAACTGGAGTCGGGCGGCATGAAACGAAATCTCAAAGAACTTAGCCCCACGGTTTTTGAAGATATTATTGCTATGGTAGCGCTGTATCGTCCCGGCCCCATGGAGCTAATACCGGATTTTATCGCCCGCAAGCACGGCCTAAAAAATATTGAATATATTCACCCGGCGTTGGAACCCATAATCGGCAACACCTATGGCATTGTTCTTTACCAGGAACAAGTGATGGCTATTGCCAGCCGCTTGGCCGGCTTCACTCTGCCGGAAGCCGACACCCTACGCAAAGCCATGGGTAAAAAAATCAAAAAGCTAATGGATGAACAGCGCGGCAAGCTGATTGACGGCATGATAAAAAACAATATTCCCGGCGCTACCGCCGAAAAAATTTGGGAATTTATTGAACCATTTGCCCGCTACGGCTTCAACAAATCCCATGCCACCTGCTACGCTCTCATCGGTTATCAAACCGCTTATTTGAAAGCCCACTTCCCCACCGAATTTATGGCGGCGCTGATGAACACCGAGTCCGATGATATTGAACGCATCGCTTTACTGGTGGATGAGTGCCGACAAATGAACATTGACGTTCTGCCGCCCGACATCAACGAAAGCGGGGGTGTTTTCACAATGATCAAAGACGGCGTTATCCGCTTTGGCCTGGCTGCCGTTAAAAACGTCGGCTCAAACATTGCGGAAGCAATCGTTAAAGAACGCAAAGCCAACGGGCCGTTTGCTTCAATCGCCGACTTGATTGAACGCGTCCAAAACAGGGACTTAAATAAAAAATCACTGGAAAGCATGATTAGGTGCGGCGCCATGGATAAACTGGGTGAACGAGGCCAGCTTCTGGCTAATCTGGAAACGTTGCTTAACTACGCCCGCGAAATTCAAAAACCCAAAACCAACGGGCAAATTGGTCTTTTTTCTCAAACCGACCCCGAGGGTAAAACAAATAATTTACTGCCGCCGCTCAAGCTCCGAAACGCACCAGCGGCCAGCCAAAAGGACTGCTTGGCCTGGGAAAAAGAATTACTCGGGCTTTACGTTTCCTCCCACCCGGCCAAAGAATACGAAAAAATTATCACTAAAATGGCTACTCTGCCATCCAAGCTCACGCCGGACTTAGTTGGTAAGCAAGTGCGTGTTGGCGGGGCCATCGGCCACATTCATAAAATCATCACCAAAGCCGGCAAGCCCATGCTTTTTGTGGGACTGGAAGACCCCAAAGCCAAAATAGAGATACTGGTTTTTCCCAAGACCCTGGAACGCACACCAACAATGTGGCAAGAAGGCAAAATCATTATTGCTTCCGGCCGACTGGACGATAAAGAAGGCCACTATAAACTGCTGTGCGAGGAAGTGCAGGAATTAAACGGCAATCATTTAAAAGCCATGCGCTGATTTGTTGACTTTTTACACCCTCGGGTTTAAAATATTCTTAGACAGCTTATGGGCTTTGACGCGGACTAACCACCCGATGAGCTCACGCCAAGTGCCAGCGATCCGCCCTGGGCGGATAAATAGGCGCAAAAAGTGCCCAGAAATCACTGGGAATTCGGGTGGAACCACCCTTTGTTCAAGGGGTCCCGAAGCTCAAGTGATTTTTGGGCATATTTTATTCAAAAATAAAAGTTTAAAAATCAAAATGATGCCGATTTTATCGAGCATTCTCGACAAAGTCGGAACAATGTAAAATGTTAAAATAAATCCCCGCGAAGCGGGGATACCAAAATTTTACCCGCCTGCCAAAGCCGATAATGATTAGCTGAAAAGATATTGTAAGCTGGTCAAAAGCATAAAATATTATAATTTCGACTA
>PEUE01000056.1:450-11332 GCA_002780785.1 Candidatus Portnoybacteria bacterium CG02_land_8_20_14_3_00_45_8 | reverse complement strand
TAAATTTTTGTTTTTTAACTCGACAAAAACATGGGCAATAAAATTACTGAAAAATATTTCAAGCACGCCAATTTTGCAGATTATGAAAAAAGAGTGCTTGACGAAATAACGACCAAAACAAATTTCCAGCCAGAAAAAGAAATTTTTCGTGGTCAGATTTATGATAAAGATAAAGTCGGCAGTTTAATTTACAAAGGCGCTTGGCAGGATATGCCAGCAGTATTAAAAATTCAAGGACTTCAGCCAGACGTTGATGAGATTGACATTATTAGCAGATTTAACAACCAGAACGAGAGCGCAAAAATCAGGTTACCAAAACTCTATGACGGCTCAAAGTGGAATGAAAAAGACGGCTACGGCTATTTGCTTTTAGAATATGTTAACGCGCCTCAAATATATCAGCCGCCTTTCGCCAATCAAGAACAGATTAAAAATTTTTGCGCTCTCTATCAAGAATATAGAACGAAATGTTTACGCGAACCGCTTTTCGAACGAGAGCCGAATGAGCAAAGCAGTTTAGTTTTCACCGCCCAGCGCGTTTCGCACTGGACAAAAATCGCACAATCAAAGGGACATCTGGCTGAAGCTGACATAAAAAATGTAGAAAAATTCCTTTCTCTGGCTGGCATACATTTGCCAGCAATCAAAATGGAATTTATGCACGGACATTTTACCTATGATGATATTTTCAAACTGTCGAATAATGAATATGTATTGATGTCAAATTTGTTTTGGTCTTACCGACCGGAATTCTATGACACCACTTTCCATTTATGGGCAGGAATAAAAAGTTTACGCGACCAAAGCGTAACCGTCGAGCAGGCCAAAGAATATCTGCAAAATTGGCTTGAAGAATATAAAAAGCTTCCAGTCGTGATGCAAGATGCTGATTTTGAAAGAAAATTTAATATGATGATGGCTGAGCGTTGCATTGGCGCATTATTAGTTGATATCCAAAATCAGCATTATGAAACCGACCAAAATAATTTTATTGCCCATTTGACAGAAATGTTTAGAGATTTGTTTAAACATTTTGCGGATAAATTGGAAAAAACAAAAATTGAGTAAAACATCGCCTAACACGGCATATCTGGTTGCGCTTCGCTCCACCCAAATTGCTACGCAACTTCAGATATGCCGAAATGTTAGGCGAAATAACCATTCCGATTAGACCCCCGTTCTTCCAACCAGGGTTTTTTGTTTTTTATTTAACCGCCAAATGAGCCAAATTAAAATCGCGTAGTAGATTCCTCCGCCCAGCCAACTCCATCTAAACTCTACCGCCGCTAACGGAATCGTTGCCAACCATTCCGTTATTTTTATTTCGTAAGTTAAAAAGAGCCACGCCAGCCAGCCCAAAGTTTGGCCGGCGACTACCCAGAAAATTCCCAGAGTCGCCGCCATAAAACCAAAAAACATAGTTATGGGAATTAAGGGTAAAATTAATAAATTAGCCAGCGGCGCGATTAACGATAGCTGGCCAAAATTAATAACCAGCAACGGCAAAACCGCAATTTGCGCGGCCAGAGTCGTGGCCAAAATTAACTTAACCGATTTTAATGATTTAACAAATGCCTTGGCATTAACCTGCCCGTACACAAACTTTTTTTCATCCTCGTCCGGAATAAACCATTTTTGCAAAATCGGCAAAATATAAACTAGGCCCAGCGTGGCGGCAAAAGACAGCTGAAATCCCAAATCCCAGACCAAAACGCGCGGGTTTAAATAAACCATTATTGCGCCGGCCAAAACCAGAGCGTTGCGGATCTGATAAAGCCGTCCGACCTGCTGGGCCAGTAAAACCAAAATGCCCATTACCGCCGCCCGCACCGCCGAAGCGGCCGCGCCGGTGACCAGCACAAAAAGCACAATTATTCCCACCGACAGCCAAAAAGAAATCTGCCGCCGCACCAGAAAAAAATTAAACAGCGCCATCAAGGCCACGGCAATTATGGTGATATTGTAGCCGGACAACGCGATAATATGAGTAGTGCCGGTGCGAGAAAAAGAGACCATTAAATCCGGCGGCAGGCCGCGCTTTTCCCCCAGCAGCAGCCCGCCTAAAAACGCTCCTTGCGGCTCGCTCAAAGTCCGGCTGATGGAGTCCTTAAACTTATTTTTTACAACCAACAGCTTCGTCATCAGCCAGTTGCTCTGCCCCGAGCCCGCCAGCTCTATTTCCGGATAATAAACAATGGAATAAATATCGTCTTTGGCTAAATATTTTTGATAATCAAAATCCTCACTGGACTTGGGCGTTTGCAATTTTCCAACGATAGCAATTTTATCGCCGTACTGATAGGCCGGATACTTTTTAGCCACCACCAAAATAGTACCAACTCCAACAAAGGGCTTGCCCATCAGCTCATACTGACGCCCCGCCACTTTATATTTTATATTATCACTTCGTACATCCGGCTCCTCGCTTATCACGCCGGTAAGTGTAATTTTTCCCTGGTCGTTAAATTGCCTAATTGAATTATCGACATCGTAAGTCGATAGATAGCGCCACGCGCCAGCCGCCAGCATCATCAGACAAAAACCGATTACAACGATTTTGCTATGCCGCCCCCACCATATTGTTGCGGCCATTACGCCTAAAATTAAAATCCCCAGCCATAAAAGCTGAGGCAGATCTACTAATGACTGAATAAAAACACCGAGAATAAAAGACAGACAGAGAAAAAGGAATACTTGGGATTTAGACATTAAAAATAACGAAGTTTTTTATAACAAAATTTGCGGAAAAAAATCTTTTAGCTGTGTTTCTGTTAAAAGTAATCTTCTATTAGAGGTATTAAGAAGCGCTATTGAATATTGGTGCTCAAATCCCACATATTCAACAGTCATGCCGAGTGATTGAATCCTTTTAATCGCTGGCTTTAAATCTGAATCGCTACTTACGATTACGATAGTATCTAAATTATTTTTTGAAATCTTGCGCGAATATGCCAAATCAAGCAAATCAATTGCCATGCTCACATCTACTCCCTTCTCCCGCCAACGATTCAAAGCAAAATAAACATTAGCTAATCTTTTTAATCTCTTTCTATCGTCCCTGGTGCTATCTAAAATTTTCTGCAATGATTGTTGATAAGAAAAATTTTGCGGAAAAATAATAATCGGACGGTAACAAAATTGATGCTCTTTTAGAATTCCTTCCGAGATTGTTTTCAACCGCTCCCTATTTTCAATTTTTTGATCAAAAAAATAAAAACCTTCACATTGTCCGGAATCAGCGTTCTTTGACATTCTGCCCCTCCGTACCCCCCAACCGTCATTCTCTAATTTACTAAAAAGGCGCTGCTGATCCGACACCATTCTTTGACTTTTTGCATTTCCCTCCTCTTTTTTGACTACTCCCTTATAGTATTTCTTGACAGCAATATTCCTGCCACTAGCAATAAAAACAACTAATTTCTCATAATCAAACAAACTTAAATCAAAAGAGGAGCGCAGGCTACTTTTTCAAGCCCCTTATAAAAATTATTCCCATCAATTAAGATTGCTATTTCTGATTGATTTTCCTCCATAAAAATAAATCCCGCCATTAGCTAAAGCTAGGGGCGGGGTGTGTATATCTATATATTACTCCCCTCCCCAAACGCTTGTCAATAGCTTGTCACCAAATCACTTTTTACGCTAAAAATTGCTTCATTTACCGTAATCTTATCTCCTTTCCACAATTTTTATCTCCTCCTCCGTCAAGCCGTAAAACCTATAAACTTCTTCGTCAATTTTCTTATCAGTCTTGGCAATTTTAAAAATCCCCGCCCCCGCCAAACTTGCTCTAATCTATTCAAACGATCCGATGAGGTCTGACTTCAGCGGATTTTAATTATAAACGAAATTTCTTAAAATCTTCTTCGCTGCGAATCGCGTATATCATCTCCGATAAACGCATCATCTTTTCCGGTGGAATTAATCGACGAAAACGCCTTCTTACTTTAGCATCTTTACGCAATACTAGCTTGGCTATTAAATATGCAAATTCTTTAATTTCTTCGCCTAAACAATCTGGAGTCTGGAGTTCTGTAAGTTTTAAATTATCACTTGATAAAGCGCCTGTATTTCTTAATAATATATCGATAAATTCGGAATCGATATTTCCCAAAACACTCATGGTCTTGCCATAATCCTTTTCTTTTAACTGCTTGTAGAGTAAACTATAAAAAGCAACAAATATTTTTTTTCTCTCTCAAGCTCTTTTAGTTTGCTATCTTTAGGGATACTAAGACCTATTCTCTTTTCACGTAATTTAGCCACTTCAGTGATAATTTCGTTGTATGTTTTATTTGAATTAAGTAACTCAATTAATTTTTTTCGATCTGTGTTTTCCATTTTGAATCTACCTTCGTCGAAAAAAGGCATTGATTTATAAAACAGTCTATACCTTTTAAGGTTTGGGAAAGTTTTCTTGATTTCATTTTTATCATTAAAAATCCTTTTTACTCGATAAGCTCGATCTAAAAAGTCTCTAGTAATATAACTCTTCTGAGGAATATCCGTATCACCTTCAGATTTTCCATATATCTGGTGATATAAAGTACGCGGAGCAATATTTTTGTCCTTTAAATACTCTTTGATTAAATTTCCGACATCCCAAATTATCTCTAGGGCTTGAGCTCCAGTTAAATTTTCCTGGTTCCTCTTATATTTATTATAATATGGGATTATATTATTTATTAATTCTTTTAATATCATACTGATTATAAATCGGATAAATTTTTACCAACAAGCGGAGTAAGCGCGTCTTCAAACACGTAGACGAACTCCATTAGCCCAATAAACATATTGATATTGTATTCCGGCTGCCCTTCGTGGAGCTTATTATAATATTTGTCTTTATAGTGTACGGTTATTTCCCGGCCAGATAAGTTATAAGACGCTCTGAAATTTTAGCCTCTCCTTGTCGAGTAAATTTGGCGCGCTCCTGAAAGCCTGGATGCTTTTTGTAAATAATAATTTCACTACCAACCAGCAAAGATCTTTTAGGATTCCCGGTCTCATTATCAATCTGTGGTTCGGTGTCTGAGATGCGTATATTAAAGCCACTTTTTTTGCGTTCCTTAGCATGTCTGTCGCTATCCTCAAACTGCTCTTCACCTCGAATTTTGTCGCCGCCAACTTTATCGTTGGGTACATCACCCTCTTTTTCACTTGGCCCGATTCCATTATCTTCATCAGCACCGATATTACCGCCTCCCCCTCTATTCGTTCCGCCGACTGTAAAATCCTTACCTCCCAAACCCTCCTCAAACTCTACGCCAGTTCCATCTTGTCTGATGCTAATGTCGCCCCCTTTAATATAATCCGTACGATAATTCATCGAATCAATTCTGGCCAACTTTGACAATTCCTTATTCAAAATATCTTCCAACTGCTGGTAATGGCGCTCCTCCGATTTAAGATTGGCTTTTTTTACAAACTCTGATATTAATTCCTCAAGTTCATACAGGGTATTATAAAGTGCTTTTGAGTAATTGTTATTTCTAAAATCATTTCTGGCAATTGTCGGCCCTAGTAAATCACTAAGATCAATAAAACCCGTTACATTTGGATGATCCCAGATGTCGCTTTTATGTTTTGAGCAAAAACTTTTAACGTCTTTTATCTCACAGATTCTTCTACCCTTAGAGATAAAAACAGGAGGTCTGTTGATAGTAATTCCCTTAGTCATTTTTAAAAATATATGCACAGGATTTTTTATCTTTGTGGCTAAACTACCCGCTTTAATTCTTTTGTCTTGAGTTATAAAATCAGTAATATAATCTTCGTATATTTCTCCTTCTAACGATTCGTAATCAAATGCTTGACACTTATAAATATTTCTGTCATTGTTTATAATTTTAATTGCTAAATTCTTACGACGCAAAAGCAGCTCAAAATGTTTCTCCATCTCTTTCTTTAATTCCTCGGTGTTAATTTGTTTCCAGCTATCCTGGTCAAATTCAGATAAAATAATAACGGTCCCTGATATAGAAGGGAAGTCTTTTTTAATTTTTGGATCTGGAAATTGAACATCTTCTTGACGAGCTTCATCAAACTGCTTACGCAATATCGGGATATATAAAGCATCTTCCTTGTGGAGTTTTGAAAATACTTCCAGTTTTTCGCATGCAGCCATAAATGAGTAAATGCCATAACCAAACTGACCGTTGGTAAAACCTTGCGCTTTTTTATCTGAATTGCCAATACTCTGTACTACTTTTTTAAAATTTGTTATCCCGAAGCAATTATCAGCTATAGTAACCCGTCCATCTTTTTTATTTTTACCCTCTATTTTTAATGTTATTTCGATTGGTCTTGTATATCCCACCGATTCATCACTAAACCAGTGTCCTGCACTATCAAGGGAATTATCAATATATTCCATAAAAATTCTGTTTGGGTCATTATAAAGTGAAGAAACAGATTTAACCAGTCGCGGAGAAATATGAAGTTTTATAGGCATGTGTTTTATATTATAATTTAAATTCTCTTTTTTTAGGAAAATGAAATTTTGCTTTTGTTTCTTTTACTTTCCGTTCAATTTCATAAAAAATTTTATCAATATCTTGTTCGTCGTATTCGTAAATATTCCGGTTCGAACAATTGCCTAAAACTTTCAAGCGTTTTAGGACTATGTTTGTTCTCTGAGTAGCAAGCCGCTTAAAGCGATCTCTGGGATGTTCATTTGATGGTTGTATTTTTTCCATAAGCCAGGACTTTAAAATATTATTAAATACGATATGCCCTTATATATAAATCATATCGTTATTATAAGTATAGTGTATAGCGATAGGCGTGTCAAGATGTTAACTAAAAAACACCAGCGTAACTGGTGCTTATCTATGCCCTGCTGGCCAGCGGCTAAACCTTACTCCCTAATCTCACACTTGTCAAAAAATATTTCCAGCAAAGAGCGTAGTTCTGCCAGTTTATCCCAAGCAAATGGCTTCTCGTCCAGATAGGCCGAATCCAATGTCTTGGTCGGCTGAAATTGCTGCAAATAATATTTTTTCGCCCCTTGCAGCCAGCGGCCAATACTTAAAATGTCTTTTGGGCTATGGAGAACCGGCAGCACCGTGGTGCGAAACTCATAATCGGGGGCGGAACGCGTCAGTTCAACGCTCCGCTGAATATCTTCCAATGAGGCCTGGCCGCCAACGATTTTTTTGTACTTTTCCAGCGGCGCTTTTATATCCATCGCCACGTAATCAACCAACCGCTCGCTAAGCAATCGGGCTAACATTTCGGGACTGGAACCATTCGTGTCCAGCTTAATTAAAAATCCCAGCGCTTTAATTTTAGAAATAAATTCCGGCAGCTCAGCTGATAGCGTCGGCTCCCCCCCCGTGATACAAACCCCTTCTAACAGACCCTGCCGGCTCGTCAAAAATTTTAAAATCTCTTTTTCACTAAGCTTTGGCTGGTCTTTTATTTTTATCGGATCAACCAACTCGGGATTGTGGCAATACGGACATAAAAAATTGCAGCCAACCGTGAAAATAGTAGCTGCAACTTTACCGGGATAATCTATTAAAGTCAGTTTTTGAAGCCCGCCAAAAGTCATATGCGAACTGGCACCCGCTCTTTGATTTTGGTCTCTTTAACCTTAAAGGTCAGGCGCTCTTTAAACTCTTCCTGCTTGCCCGGATGCCACTGCTGCACCGGACGGATATAGCCGACCACCCGCGAATAAACCTCGCAGGGCTGCTCAATTAAACACCTGGGACAGATAAAATGCTCGCCCGACAAATAACCATGGTTAGGACAAATACTGAAAGTCGGGCTAAAAGTCATATAGGGCAAATGATGCTTGGTAAAAATCTTTTTAATGAGGGTCTTGATGGTCTCGTGATTTTGAATCCGCTCGCCCAAAAAGGCATGAAAAACCGTTCCGCCGGTATACTTAATTTGTAAATTATCTTGTAACTCCAGCGCCTCAAAAAGATCGCTGGTGAAACCAACCGGTAGCTGAGTGGAGTTGGTATAATAGGGTTCGCTAACGCCCGCCGTTACAATATCAGGATATGTCTCTTTATCTTTTTTGGCCAAGCGGTAACTGGCCCCTTCGGCTGGCGTGGCTTCTAGATTATAAAGATTACCTGTTTCTTCCTGATATTTGATTAGGGTCTTGCGCATAAAATCCAGCACCTCGCCGGCAAACTTGGCGCCTTCGGTTGAAGTAATATCTTTTTCAGTAAAATTAAGCAGCATTTCATTCATGCCCACCAAACCAATGGTTGAAAAATGATTACTCCAGTAGCTATCGCGCATTTTCTTGATACTCTCCAAGTAGTGGCGCGAGTAAGGATACAAGCCCTTTTCAATAAAATTATCAATGGTCTTGCGCTTAATCTCCAAACTTATTTTGGCTATTTCCATTACCCGGCTCAAGCGTTCAAATAACTCTTTCTTGGTTTTAGAAAGATAGCCGATCCGCGGGAGATTGAGCGTGACCACGCCAATGCTTCCTGTTAAGGGATAGGCGCCAAATAGCCCGCCGCCGCGCTTATATAGTTCTCGGTTATCCAAGCGCAGACGACAACACATTGAACGAGCATCATCCGGGCTCATGTCAGAGTTTATAAAATTGGAAAAATAAGGCACGCCGTATTTAGCCGTCATCTCCCAAACGCCCTGCAAAGCGGGGTTATCCCAATCAAAGTCGCGGGTAATATTATAGGTGGGAATAGGAAAGGTGAACACTCGCCCTTGGGCATCACCCTCACACATCACTTCCGCAAAAGCCCGGTTAAAAGCGTTCATTTCCTCCTGAAATTCGGCGTAAGTTTCTTTTTGCGGCTGGCCGCCGATGATAACGGGCTGACTGGCTAAACTACTTGGCGGCTTGATGTCCAACGTCACGTTAAGAAATGGCGTCTGAAACCCGACGCGCGTGGGAATGGCGCAGTTAAAAACGAATTCCTGCATGGCCTGCTTAACCTGCAAATAATTCAAGTTGTCGTAGCGGATAAACGGCGCCAGCAACGTATCAAGGTTGCTCACCGCTTCCGCACCGGCCGCTTCGCCCTGCATGGTATAGAAAAAATTAACCAGCTGCCCCAGAGCCGTTCGCAAATGTTTGGGCGGGCGCGACTCCACTTTGCTTGAAACGCCGCCAAAGCCGCGCGCCAACAAATCATACAAGTCCCAGCCGCAGCAATACGCGCCGACAAAATCAAGGTCATGGATATGAAAATCCCCGCTGTTGACCGCATCGCGTATTTCTTTAGTATAAATTTTATTTAACCAGTATTTTTTACTGACGGCTGAAGTCACGTACTGATGCAAACCCTGGAGAGAATAAGCCATGTTGGCATTTTCCTTGATTTGCCAATCCAGCTCCTGAATATACTTATCCACCATCTCCACGGTTTCGTCCAGCGTGCTTTGCGCTTCGCGAATTCGCCGGCGCTGCTCCCGATACAAAATATAGGAACGAGCCGTTTCTACAAAATTTTCCAAAATTAAAACCTCCTCAACAATATCTTGAATTTCTTCCACCTTGGGAACTTCGTCTTTCTTAAAACGCTTGTTGAGAAGGTTGATTACTCTATTAGTGACCTTGCGGGCAATAGGACCATCGCCCTGGCCAGTTGCCGTTAAGGCCTTATGGACCGCGTTTTCAATTTTTGAAATATCAAAATCAACTACTTGTCCGTTTCTTTTCTGAATCTTGTCAAACTTGCATTTAACGATAGGCGCCATTTTTTTACTTGACTATTTTTCCAGGAAACAAAAAACCAATAACCGAATTTCCTAAGAATGAATTTTACAACACTCGCTTTAAAAACAAAATCACACTTCCCCCCAAAAGTTTTGCGTGATTAATGGTTTTTAATCTTACCCTAATTCTATACTTTTAAAAAATTGTGTCAAATGCCGCTTTTTAAAAATTTCCAGCCAAAAAACCCAGCCGGGAATGGCTTAAAATCAAAGGAAAACCAACTCGCAATTTTGCGACATTAACTTATCCACAGCGCCCTAAAATCAAAATCCCGACCGGTTAAAGACGGGTCGGGATTTTTGAGAATCAAAAAATATTTTATTTCATCTTCTTGCGGATGAAGGCGGGAATGTCCCACTCTTCATTTCCGGCGTCGTCAATGGGATTCACTTGACCGGAAAAAGCTCCTTTTTTAGTAGACGAGGGCGGCGTTTCCTGTCGCATCGGTTCAGTTCGTGATTCAATTTTGTCTTTTCTTTCTTCTCTTTCTTTCTTAAAGGCCTGCTCGCCAAAACCAGCCGCAATCACCGTAATCTTAATCTCGCCTTTCTTAAGAGTGGTGTCGGTCACCGCGCCGAAAATAACTTTGGCTTGCGGGTCAATCGCTTCGGTAATAACTTTGGCCGCCTCGTTAATTTCCATCATCGTCATATCCGTGCCGCCCGCCACATTGAAGATCACGCCCTTGGCGCCATCAATAGAGACCTCCAATAACGGCGAGTTAATGGCAGCTCGGGCCGCTTCCGTTGCTCGGTCATCGCCCGACGCGCGGCCAATGCCCATCAAAGCAGAGCCGGCTCCGGCCATCACCGCTTTCAAATCGGCAAAGTCAACATTAACAATGGCCGGTGTAACAATGATATCGGAAATTCCTTGCACCGCCTGGCGCAAGACCTCATCAACTACTTTAAAGGCATCAATCAAAGAAGTGTTGCGTTCAATCGTTTGCAACAGCTTGTCATTAGGAATAGTAATTAAAGTATCCACGTTATCCCGCAATCTTTCCAAGCCATCAGCCGCAATGCGCGAACGTTGCATACCTTCAAAAGAAAATGGCTTGGTCACCACGCCCACTGTCAGCGCGCCAACATCTTTGGCGGCTTCAGCCACAATTGGTCCGGCACCAGTGCCAACACCACCGCCCAAACCATAAGTCACAAAAACTAA
>PEUE01000056.1:0-374 GCA_002780785.1 Candidatus Portnoybacteria bacterium CG02_land_8_20_14_3_00_45_8 | reverse complement strand
CCAGCTCCCAGACCCCGTGTCAGGTTTTTGCCGATTAACAGCTTTTGCGGCGCCGCACAATGATGTAAGTCCTGCGCGTCCGCATTAATAGCAATCAGCTCCACGCCTTGGATTTTACACTCCATCATGCGCGAAACCGTGTTCCCTCCGGCTCCTCCAACGCCTACCACCTTTATTTTGGCAAACGTCTCCATATCAGGTTTAATTTGAGCCATATAAGTTTAAAAGTTAGTATTCTGAATTATTTAAAAGCTTATTTTGCCGATAAAAATGGCCTAAAAGTTGCCGATAAATTGATATTCCTTTATATCATCTACCGCTAAGCGGTGTCAACCCCGTCAGAAGCTTACTCCAAAATAACATCTACCCTGTCA
>PEUE01000004.1 GCA_002780785.1 Candidatus Portnoybacteria bacterium CG02_land_8_20_14_3_00_45_8 | reverse complement strand
TTTCTATCTGGGTTCGCTGTTGTTGCAGAGTGGTCAGCGTTGACTGGTAGGCCTTCTCTTGGTTTTTAGTGGTTTTAAGCAGAGTGTCTTTTTCGTCTTTTTGGTTATCCAACACGGCGCCTTGTCCTTTGAGCTGACTTTTTAAACCTTCCAGCGATGTTTTATAGCTTTCACTCTGCGTTTTTTGGGCTTCCAGCTGTGCCTTAAGGTCTTTGATGGTTTGCAATTTTTCTTGTACGCCGCCTTGCAGACTTTCAATATACTGGACCTGACTTAGAAAATCCGACAAATTGGCGTTTCGGAGGACTAAAGCAAAAGTGCTTTCTTGGTCATACTCGTCAATAATTCGTAATGTCTGACCCAAGGCGCTTTTCTGTTTTTCTATCTCTAGGCCTTGCGTTTGGATATCCGAGGCCAGGCCTTGGATTTTCAGCGAGGTTTGGGAGATTTTGGTTTGGGTGAGTCGTATTTCCGCTTCCAGCTTATTTATTTGGTTTTGCATCCGGGTAATTTCGGCCTTCAGGGTTGTGCCTTGGGTTTTGGTAGTTTGAACTAAGTTTTTATACTCGGCAATTTGTTTTTCCAGTTTCTGAATCTGGTTTTGTTTTTGGTTGATTTCGTTTTGCAAGTCATCGGTCAGAGCCGCCCAGGTGATTAGGGGTTGGAAAAGGAGAGAAATTATGGCGAGAGTGGAAATGATTAAGCGCATCTATTTAGTTCAAAATTCAAAGTTCAAAACTCAAAGCCACAACGTAAAGCTCAAAACTACTTTTTATTTTTTAGGGTTAAAAGGCTTGAGCCGAGCATTTTTGATATTTCTTCTATTTCGGCTAAAAGTTTATTGGTTTTATGTTTGTCAGCGTCGGTGGCATCTCTGAGAAGTCCGAGCCAATATTTAGTTTCGTTAGCGGACTTAAGAGATATTTCAAAAAATTTGATAAAATCACGTTTAGAGCTGGATGATTTAGCCTCTACGATATTTGCTCCAACCGAAGTAGCCGACCTTAAAAGCTGGTCAGCGATTATCCAATAAACCTTTTTATCTGGCAGAGTTTTGAGAAAATTAATAATATCTATTGAAAAATAATAGCATCTATATTTTAATTCAGTTTTAGGTTTTGAGCTGTGGTTTTGCACTTTGAGTTTTGAGATTTGAGTTTACTTGACCGCTTTAAGCGTTTAGCTTAGTTTTTCAATCGCCGCTACTATTCTTTTCACGCTTTCCTCTTTCCCCAGTATTTCCGCTATCTCAAACGGCGGTGGGGAGTTTTTCTGGCCGGATAGCGCCACGCGCAGAGGCCAGAGCAGCTCTCCCCTATCCCGTAAAGCTTTGCCACGGGATAAGCTTGGCATTTTTTCCGCTTCAGACATTAAAATTGATTTTATGTTTTCTGCGGTAAAATTTTCATCGGAAATTTCGGCAAGTAATTTTTTTGATACGGCCAATGACTCTTTAATTTTTTCGTCCGTCATTTCTTTCCACTTCAGCAGCGCTTTGTCATAGGTCGGCAGTTCAAAAAAGAATTTTACATTCTCGCCTATGGCAGATAAATTAGCGCTGCGTTCTTTTTCTAAGTTTAGTATTTTAATTAATTGTTCTTGGTTAAAGTTGTGGGTCGTCGGCAAATATGGCTGGCAGGCAGCTAGCAATTTTTCATCCGGCAGTTGTTTCAAATATTGCGCGTTATACCAATTCAATTTTTCTAAATTAAACACCGCGCCGGCCTTGTGAACCTTGGCCAAACTGAAGTCCCTAAGCAGTCCGTCCATTGAATAGATTTCTTTTTCGGTGCCCGGGTTCCAGCCCAAAAATGCCAGGTAATTGACCATGGCTTCGGATAAATAACCCTTTTTAATGTAGTCATCCACCGCGACATCCCCCTTGCGCTTTGACATCTTGGTGCGGTCTTCGTTGAGCAACAGCGGCAAGTGTGCCCATTGGGGCGCGTCCCAGCCAAAATATTCGTAAAGCAAAATATGCTTTGGTGTTGAGGGCAGCCACTCTTCTGTGCGCGTAACGTGAGTGATAGCCATTTCGTGGTCGTCAGCAACCACGGCTAAGTGATAAGTTGGATAGCCGTCGGCTTTAAGCAGTATCTGGTCGTCCAGTTCGTTGCTATTATATGAAATATTTCCGCGCACCAGGTCGTTAATTTCTATTACGCGTCCGGCTGGAATTTTCATTCGGATGGTGTGGGGCTCTTGCTTGGCGAGTTTTTGAGCCACCTCGTCTTTTGATAACTTCAAACATCGCCCATCGTATTTGGGAGCTTGTTTTTTGGCAGTTTGTTCCTGCCGCATTGCCTCCAGTGTTGGTTCGTCGCAAAAACAATAGTAGGCCTTATCTTTGTCCAATAGTTCCTGGGCGTATTTTTTATAAATATCCAGACGCTCGGATTGTTTGTATGGCTTGTAGGGCCCGCCAATATCCGGCCCTTCGTCGTGCTGGAGTCCAGCCCACTTGAGGCCTTTAAAAAGGGCTTGTTCAGCGCCTTCAACATAGCGTTTCGTATCTGTATCTTCCAGACGCAACACAAACTGGCCATTGTTTTGCTTGGCGAGTAAATAAGTATAAAGCGCCGTGCGCAAAGAGCCGATATGTAAAAAACCGGTGGGACTGGGCGCAAAACGGGTGCGGATTATTTGTTTGGTTTTTTTTACCATTTGGCGATAGTTAAAATTTCTTGGGCGATTTTTTGAGCGGCGTCCGGCGGATTAAATTGTTTGGCGTTGTTCCCCATTTTTTTCAGCAGGTCGGGATTATCCAACAAGGCAAAAATGCGATTTTGCAGAAGGTTGGGCGTTAGATTCATTTGTTCCAGGACAAGCGTAGCGCCATAGCGCGCAAATTCATTCGCATTAATATTTTGGTGGTCAGCAGCGGCGTTGGGCAGAGGTATTAGGATGCTGGGCTTGCCCAAAACCGAAATTTCAGCAATGCTGCCGGCTCCCGCGCGCGAAATAACCATGTCAGCCGCGGCTAAGGCCTCGCGCATTTGTTCTTCGTTTAAAAAGGGATACAAGTGATAGCTGTCCGGCAGCTTATTATTGAGCAAGGTCTTAATGGCTTCCTCGTTGTCGGGTCCGCACTGATGGATAATTTCGCAACGGGACAGCAGGGATAATAGGGAGGCCGCAATAACTTCATTTAGAGCTTGCGCTCCCTGGCTGCCGCCCAGGATTAAAATTACGGACTTTAAGCCAGTTAGCCCAAAAAGCGTTTTGGCTTTTTCTTTATCGCCGCTAAGCAGTATGGTTCTTACGGGGTTGCCGGTGAGAGCCACTTTTTGAGGGGGCAAGTATTTGCCGGCTTCATTAAAAGCAATGGCTATGCGAGTGCTAAACTTAGCCCCAAAGGAATTGGCCACTCCCGGCACAGCGTCTGATTCATGAATTAAAATCGGAATGCGAAAAAGCCAGGCGGCCAGCACCACGGGGACTGAACCAAAGCCCCCTTTACTGAAAACCACGTTGGGCATAAAGAAAAACAAATGCCAGAGCGCCTGGAGCAGCCCTATCGGCATTTTAAAAATATCGGCAATATTTTGCAGTGAAGGGTAGCGTCGAAGTTTACCCGCCATTATTTTTTTATGTTCTATTCCTTCTTGCGCCAAAACTTCTTCACCCACGGTTTGAGGACCGATAAATATAAACTCAACCGGGCCGATTTTATCCGGCGGGATTTGGACAATACTTTGTTCAACAACTTTTTTTATTTCTCGGGCAACGGCAATGATGGGAAAAAGATGTCCCCCGGTGCCGCCGCCGGTTAATGCTATTCTCATGGCTAAAATGAAAATTTAAAAATCAAAATGTAAAATTTTGGTATCCCCGCAGAGCGGGGATTTATTTTAGTATTTTACATTGTTCCGACTTTGTCGAGAATGCTCGATAAAATCGGCATCATTTTTAATTTTGATATTTACATTTTT
This sequence comes from Candidatus Portnoybacteria bacterium CG02_land_8_20_14_3_00_45_8, assembly GCA_002780785.1. Taxonomy (GTDB): domain Bacteria; phylum Patescibacteriota; class Minisyncoccia; order Portnoybacterales; family GWB1-42-6; genus PEUE01. The sequence goes on along the minus strand of PEUE01000004.1, from coordinate 7,991 downwards.
AATTATATTTTGCTGTGTTTTGATATGTTAAGTAGTATCCCCATTCCCGCCAGAGTGATAGCCAAGGAAGAGCCGCCCAGCGATATAAAAGGCAGAGTAATGCCGGTTAAGGGCATTAAACCGCAGATAGCGGCGATGTTAATTAGCGCCTGAATTAATACCCAGCTGGTAAGTCCTCCGGCCAGCAGGCGGCCAAAATCATCCGGCGCTTGCCGCGCGATCTTAAAACCCCGAGCGGCAAAAATGGTAAATAGCAACATTAAAGCCAGTAAACCCACAAAACCCAATTCTTCGCCAATTACTGCCACAATGGAATCAGAAGCCGGCTCGGGCAGGTAACGAAATTTTTGTAGACCTTGGCCGAGCCCCACCCCAAAGACGCCGCCCGACCCCAGCGCCAGCAGGGCCTGATTTATTTGATAGCCGATACCCCTTGGGTCAAGTTCGGGATGCCAGAAAGTTTGCCAGCGGTCTTGGGCGTGGGAAAAAAACTTGATTAAAAAAGTAAAAAGCGTAGCTGCGCCAATAATTAGCAGACCGATATGGAAAAATCGGGCGCCGGCCAGAATATACATCGCCACGGCCGTAAAGCCGATAATGCCCATCGTGCTAATGTCTGGCTCCAGCAACAAAAGCAGTGCCAGCACGCCGACCAAAAGAACAAACGGCATTAGACCTTCAGAAAAATTCTTAACCGCTTTGCCTTTACCCGTAAACCAGGCGGCTAAATAAATAATAAAGGCCAGTTTTAAAAACTCTGATGGCTGGAAAGTGGCTGGTCCTAAATTTATCCAGCGCTGGGAACCGCCGTGGCTTAGGCCAATGCCGGGTATAAAAACCAAAACTAACAGCAACACCGTGATGGCAAAAGCAGGCAGGGCCAGTTTTTTCCAGGCACGATACGGAATGAAATAAGCGATTAGACCTAAAATCAGCCCGGGCAGTAGGCCGCGCAATAGCTGATTTTTTAAATAATAATAACTTTCGCCGAATCGTTCCTGTGATATGCCGATGCTGGCCGAAGACACCATCAGCAAGCCAAAAACTACCAGTATTCCGATAACCGATAAAAGAATATAATCTGGCTGCCCCCGTTTAGTTTTTGGCATAGAAAGAATCCTACAAAGAATTTATAGCTTCGTTAAATTTTTGGCCGCGGTCAAATTCGTGCTTAAACAGACCAAAGCTGGCGCATCCTGGCGAGAGCAAAATAATATCGCCGTCACTGGCCGAAGACCGCGCCAGCTTCACGGCTTTAATCATATTATCCGTCGTGCCTTTGATGATTTCGGGCTTGGTGATGGCTTGGGTGAGTTTAGGTGTGGCGGTGCCTTCGAGCAACACAACGGCTTTGATATGGTCAGCGATAGTTTCGCCCAGCTTAGTAAAATCCAAGTCCTTATCCGCGCCACCGGCAATAAGCACTAGATGTTTTTCTTTTGTCTGGCCTTTTTTTACTCGGTCGGGAAAATAATGGGCACTGACCGCATGAATAGCGGCTATGGCCGCATCCGGAGCCGTGGCGGTAGTGTCATTAATAAACTTTACGCCGTCTTTTTCGGCAATCAACTGCAAACGTCCGGCCAACCCCTTGAATTCCCGCAATGCCTTTTTTATTTTTTCCCGAGGAACGTTATAAAGGTCAGCTACGGAAACGGCCGCCAGCACATTGGCTAAATTATGCTGGCCAATAAGTTTTACGTCTTTAACATCGCAAATCTCTTCTTGGGCCGCGCCGTAATAAATCTTTTGACTTTTAGCATAGGCGCCCAGACGCGCTTTCTGGTTAATTTTGGGCAATTCCTCTTTAAGCAAAGTGCTGCCGTCGGTAGAATAAAAATAGATGCGGGATTTGACTTCTTTGGACAGCTCACGCGACAACTGGTCTGCAAAATTAAGGAAAAGATAGTCCTTGTCTTTTTGGAACTTATGGATAAGTTTTTTATCCTCTACGTAATCCTGAAAAGCGTTGTAGCGATTTAAGTGGTCTTCCAAAATATTGGTGATAATCGCCACATAGGGACTTTTTTTGTGCTCTTTGGCGTCAGCCAATTGCCAGGAAGAAAGTTCTAGCACCACAATAGTGTCTTTGGTTATTTCAGACAGCTTGGTCAGCGCCGATTGGCGGATATTACCGGCTAAAATTACTTGTGGAAAATGCTGGCTGAAAATATTGGCAATTAAGGTGGCGGTGGTTGATTTTCCTTTAGTGCCGGAGACACCGATTATGGGCGCCGGGCACAACTCTAAAAAGATGCCAATATCGCTTTCTATGGGGATACCTTTGGCGCGCGCTGCGGCCAAAAATTCTGAATTATCCGGCACGCCCGGATTTTTAATAACCAGCTCGGTATCGGTAAAATCCTCCAGCCGGTGCCGGCCCAGCACATATTCTATATGCTTGCCTTGATTCGGCGAAGCGGATAAATCTTTTAACTGTTTCAGCGAGTCCGCTAGTTCGGTCTTAGAGCGCAAGTCAGTGGCTAGCACTTTTGCTCCCTGCTCTACCAAAAATTTAATCACGCCGACTCCCCCGCCGTGCAAGCCAATACCCATAACGAGAACGCGTTTATTTTTGAAATCAGATAATTCCATATCAGGTTATCAAATTATAAATAAAATCTATCCAAAAACGCAATAACCAAACCCAGTGTCGCCATTACCCAAGAAATTATCCAGAAGCGCATAGTGACCTTGGTTTCTGGCCAGCCCTTAGCTTCAAGGTGGTGGTGAATGGGAGCGGAAATAAAAACTTTTTTGCCGTGGCGCAGTTTTTTGGAAAGAAACTGAATAATAACCGATAGCGATTCAATCATTAAAATAAAACCGATTAGCGGCAGAAGCATAAATTGGTTGGTTAGCATGGCAATAATACCCAATGTCACGCCCAGGGACATAGCGCCAGTATCGCCCATAAAAAAACGGGCCGGATAAATATTGAACCATAAAAACGCTACAAGAGCCCCGATTGTTACGCCGCAAAAAACCGCTAAATCAAAGTGGCCTTGCGAGTATGCAATAACGCCGTAAGCCCCGAAGGCCGTCAGCAGTGTGCCGCCGGCCAGGCCGTCTAAGCCGTCGGTTTCGTTAACCGAAAAAGACGTGGCCACTAAAATAAAAATAAAAACCAGAATATACCACCAGCCAATGTCAAAATTGCCGACAAAAGGAATATGCACCGTGCTCCAGTCCAATTTAGAGAAAAACCACCAGGCGCCAAAAGACGCGATGGCGGTGTAGATAATCAGGCGATGGCGCATTTGCAAGCCGCCGCCCTTGGAGCCGACTTTCATAACACCGAGCAAGTCATCAATAAATCCAACTATGGCCGAAGCCACCAGCGCTCCTAAGGGCAATAAGGTCTGGCTGCGGTTGAGAAAGTTTAATTTGGTGATTATTGAATTAAAACCCATTTTGTCAAGACCCCAGAAAAGCAGAGCTAAAAAAACGATGGTTAGCCAAATTAGCAAGCCGCCCATAGTTGGGGTGCCAGCTTTTTTCTGGTGCATTTGCTGGAAGATAGGCGCGCCTTCGGTGCGGATTTGCTTGCCAGCTCGGTATTTATAGAGGAAGCGGGTCAGTAACGGAGTAAATAAAAAAGCCACCACGAAAGATAAAGCGGCCAAACCCAATATTCTTGAGATTTGAAATAAATCAGACATTAATTTATTGAATAATTATGAATAAATAATGCATAATTATTCAATGGGATTTTACCATAAAAACGCCTCCCGAGTCCACTTAGCTAAGGTAGCGCTGGCAGCTAAGCGGTCTTGAGCGTCCATAACCACTAAAATATTATATTCGCCCTGATGAGGCGACTTAACAGCCAAAATCATGCAGTTGCCGGCCTCGGCGGTGTAGCCGGTCTTGCCTCCGACAATATCCGGCACTTGCCCCAAGAGTTTATTGGTGTTTTCTAGGTGATGATTAAATTTGCCGTCGGCGGAGCGCACGTCAATGGTTGCTGTCTGCATAATCTGCTGAAGCTCGGGGTGCTTTAAGGCCTCCTGCATTATTTTGATTAAATCCCAGGCCGAGGAACGATTATTGGGGTTAAGACCGGACGGGTCAAAAAACGAGGTATTTTTTAGACCCAGGGCTTGCGCTTTTTTATTCATCAAATAAACAAACTCCAAGCTAACATTGGTCGCCAACGCCGCGGCCGCGTCATTGCTGGAGGAAACTAGCGCGGCCGTTAATAAATTTTTAACCGACATTTCCTCGCCTACCCGCAAATTTCCCGTCTCGCCCGGGGTGGCCACGGCTTGCTCGCTTATTTTAAAATTGGTATCCAATTTAGCTTGTTCCATCACGACTAGCGCCGTCATGAGTTTGGTTAAACTGGCAATAGAACGGGCCTGATAGATATCATTTTTTTGCCACAGGACTTGGCGGTGAAAAGTATCATAGACTAAAGAAGTGGTGGCCTCAATTTGCGGGTCAGCCACATTCCAGTTGCGCCAAGGCATTAAGGGTAATTGCCTCGCCGCCAAAAAAATACTGGCTTCATTTATCACCGGCAATTTGTAGTTTTGTTCAACATTAAACAAAGGCGCTCCGGATAAAGAAGCGTCTTGCGGGGCGTTGGCGCCAGTAATAAAAAGTCCCACCAACGGATTTAATGTAAATAAAATAGTTACTAGGGCTTTAAACATTTCATCATTATTTTTTAGCCATTGAGAAACTGCCTTTTAATGTCTTGGGGTCTAGTTTAACTAAGCTGGTTGGAGAAAGTTTTAGAGAGGTTTCGTATGAGCCGCCGTTGACGATAATTTTGGAGGGCTTGGTCATTGCGTTATCTATGAAAAACGGCAATTTATAGAGCGGGCCGAAGGGCGGCGTGGTGCCGACTTTAACTCCCTTGATATGGTTTTTCATCCATTGCTCTTTGGCAAAGTCAATTTTTTTGTATGTCTTTTGGCCGGTCTTTTTCCGCAGTTTGTTAAACGCCTCTAGCACCTTCTTTTTATCCAGATGTTTATTTGACGGGATTAGTCCAATAGCGTAATTCTTGTTGTCTAGCGACACCACCATGGTCTTGCCTACTTCCGCTGGCTTAACGTGGAGCGTTGAGGCCTTATCAAAAGCCGTGTAAACGACTTTGTGCTCCAGTATCTCGTATTTTACTTTATTAAAATCCAAAAACTTCTGAATGGTTTTTGACAGCATAGATTTTAATTTAGCCCTAATTATTTTTTATTTTATCTTCTATCCGGCCCAGTTTATCCTTTATTTCTCCAAGTTTCAATTTTATCTCGCCCAAATTAGCGTTCTCTATCATTCTTTTCAGTTCCGGCAGAGTGTCCCTTTTTAGGCCCTCCAGGGCGCTGTTAATTTTGTCAAACTCATATTTTATGTCGCTTTCCATAGTGGTAATTTAATTTTTATGGCTGTTCAAATAATAGCAAAACCCTGATTAAAAAACAACCTTGAACGAATAAGAAATATCTGTTAATATATTATCGTATATCTTTTGGGCGACTAGCTCAGTTGGTTAGAGCGCGTCACTGATAATGACGAGGTCTCAGGTTCGAATCCTGAGTCGCCCACCAGTATTAAAGGGAGGAATTAAATCCACCCCGACCCTCCTTTTAAAAGGAGGGTATTCGGTAAAATGGGCTGATAGCTCAGTTGGTAGAGCACCACATTTGCAATGTGGGGGTCTGGGGTTCGAATCCCCATCAGTCCACATCTGCTATCGGAACAACAAGGGGGTCTGGGGTTCGAATCCCCATCAGTCCACTAACAAAAAAAACAACCCGGCGGGTTGTTTTTTTAAATTAGTTTCTTGTAGCTGTCTCGCAGAGAGATCTGTTTAGGCCGTGCTCTCGTTGGCCAATGCTTTTTAGTCCGCATCTGGACCACCCCGCAATTGCGGGGTATCGACGCTCCGGATTTTATACGCCCCGCAACTGCGGGGTTTAAAAAATCTAGAAAGGAGGTGATCCATCCCCAGCTTCCGCTAGGGATGCCTTGTTACGACTTCTTCCCTGTTACCGAATCTACCTTGTTCCGACATAAAGTCAGACTTCCGGTATTCCCGGCTCCCTTGAAGTGACGGGCGGTGAGTACAAAACCCGAGAACGTATTCACCGCGGCATGGCTGATCCGCGATTACTAGCGATTCCGGCTTCATGAGGGCGGGTTGCAGCCCTCAATCCGAACTGGGGCCGGCTTTGTGAGATTAGCTCCGCCTTACGGCTTCGCGACTCTTTGTACCGGCCATTGTAGCACGTGTGTAGCCCAAGGTGTCAGAGGGACACGCTGATTTGACGTCATCCCCACCTTCCTCCCCGTTGTCCGAGGCAGTTTGTTGTGACACTTGTAACACAACATGGGGGTTGCGCTCGTTTCCTCACTTAAGAGAACAGCTCACGCCACGAGCTGACGACAACCGTGCATCACCTGTCCTAATGTCCTTGTGAGACTGCCGACGTTTCTGCCGGCATTCGTCAGGATTTCTAACCTTGGTAAGGTTCCTCGCTTATCGTCGAATTGAACCACATGCTCCACCGCTTGTGCGAGTTCCCGTCTATTCCTTTGAGTTTTAATCTTGCGATCGTACTTCCCAGGCGGATGACTTAACGCGTTAGCTTCGCCACTTGAAGGGTCGACACTTCAAATAGCCAGTCATCATCGTTTAGGGCGTGGACTACAAGGGTATCTAATCCTTTTTGCTCCCCACGCTTTCGTCCCTCAGGGTCAGGGTCACACCAGCTGAATGCCTTCGCCTTTGGTGTTCCATACGATATCAACGGATTTCACCCCTACACCGTATGTTCCATCAGCCTCTTATGCCCTCTAGCTAGACCGTTTCTTGCGCAGCTTAAGGGTTGAGCCCCTAAATTTAACGCAAGACTAATCAAGCCCCCTACGGACCCTTTACGCCCAGTAATTCCGGATAACGCTTGGACCACTCGTATTACCGCTGCTGCTGGCACGAGTTTAGCAAGTCCTTATTCATAAAGTAATCTCAAAAATTGTTCCTCTATAAAAGAATTTTACACCCCGAAGGGCTTCTTCATTCACGCGGCGTCGCTCCCTCAGGCTTTCGCCCATTGGGGAAGATTCTCGACTGCAGCCTCCCGTAGGAGTCCGGGCAGTGTCTCAGTCCCGATGTTGGGGGCCGACCTCTCAGTCCCCCTACCCGTCATTGCCTTGGTGAGCCGTTACCTCGCCAACTAGCTGATAGGACGCAGGCCTCTCTTGAAGCGCCCCGCAAGGCGGGGCTTTAAATGAGAATGGCTTTCGCCCCCTCATTTCCATCCGGAATTAGTCCCGCTTTCGCGGAATTATGCCGGACTTCAAGGAAAGTTACCTACGTGTTACTAACCCGTTTGCCACTAACCAGCGCGTAGCGCTGGAATTTCCAAGATGCAAGATACAAATTCCAAAATAAATTTGGTTATTGTTTCTTGGTTATTGGTTATCCCAGTGCTACGCACTGGCTCGTTCGACTTGCATGCCTTATCCACGCCGCCAGCGTTCATCCTGAGCCAGGATCAAACTCTCAATATAAAGTTAAGTAGAAATTCACTGAATCGATCTTCGACCAATCCGTCCGCCAAAAAGGCGAACTGACGAGTAAAGCGATTCAATAAATCTCTGGGCTTAACTTTTGAATGCGAGACAACTACAAAAAACCAAATTTTTCTGAGAAAAATTTGTCCCGAGCGAAGTCGAGGGACCTCGTTAGAACTTTTTTCGCAGTTGACTGGTTCTGTTTTTAAGCTGCTATCAAATAAAAACAACCATCTGTATTTCTTTATCCCGTGGTCGCCACAGGCGATTTTACGGGACCTGTTCAAGATGCACAAATGGTCGTTCTTAATTAGTTTTCAGAGTGCTAGGTTTTATAAGAGATGTTTTGTGAAAGTTGATTTTTCTCTTAATGGTTAGGCAATATCATTTTACTCCTTTAAAACGGCTTGTCAACCCCGTCAGAAGCTTACTCCAAAATAACATCTACCCTGTCAAAAGCCGAAGGC
>PEUE01000028.1 GCA_002780785.1 Candidatus Portnoybacteria bacterium CG02_land_8_20_14_3_00_45_8 | reverse complement strand
CGGAAAAAATATTGAAACAGTTAACCCTTCGACAAGGCTCAGGACAAGAAACTAAAAAAAGCAAACCTTTATTTCCAAGAATTTAATTTATGTTTTCCATTTTAATTATTATTTTGGGGTTGGTGGTTTTTGAAATTGTGAGTAGCGCGGACAATGCTATTGTCAACGCGCATGTTTTAAAAACCATGAGTCCAAAATGGCGCAAAATTTTTCTTTTTTGGGGAATTATCTTCGCAGTTTTTATCATTAGAGGATTAGTTCCTTTATTGGTTGTTTGGTTATCGGCGCCCGAAATTGGTTTTATGGGCGTATTTCATGCGGCTTTTTCTGGTTCAGTTCAATTCAAACAGCTTATTGAAGAAAGAAAAGGCATAATTCTTTTGGGCGCTGGGGTATTTATGGCGCTTTTATATCTCCATTGGTTATTTCTGGAAAAGAAAGATCCTTATTTCGTGCCCGATAAATTAATAAAACCGCAGCATGGTATTTGGTTTTTTGACGCGGCTGCTCTAATTTTGGTAGCACTTTTATATTTGGCACGGCATTCATGGCTTTTGATGCTTTCGGCCGCCATTGGCAACGCTGTCTTTTTTATACTATTTGGTTTTAGGGAGCAGGCAGCCAAACAAGAAGAAATACTGCAAGGCGCGAATAACAATCTAAGCGATTTTTCCAAGTTAATGTATCTGGAGGTTTTAGACGCTTCTTTCAGTTTTGACGGCGTTTTCGGTGCTTTTGCTTTTACCACCAGCATTCCTTTGATTTTAATTGGCAATGGTATCGGCGCTTTGGTTGTCAGGCAGTTAACCATTATGGGTATTGAGAAAATTTCTAACTATCGTTGGCTGAAGAATGGTGCCATGACTTCAATCGGAATTTTGGGGCTTTTTATGATTGCTAAGAGTTTCGGCGTTCATATTCCCGAATATCTTCCTACCTTAACAACAATCGGTTTTGTAGGATTAACTTTCTGGAAATCGCATCAATTACTAAAGAAAAACGCTTATGTTAATTGACACCCACGCTCATGTAAATTTCGTCGTCTATAAGGGGGACGGCGATGAGGTGGTTAAACGCACGCTGGCCGAGGATGTTTGGCTGATTAATGTTGGCGCGCAAGAAGATACCAGTCGCCGAGCAGTTGAGTATGCCCAGCGGTATCCGGCAGGGGTTTTTGCGGCAGTCGGCCTGCACCCGATTCATTTGCGGGCGGAACATACAGAAGCGCACATTGATGAATACGAAACGGTTGAATTTTCCAGTCGGGTCGAGAAATTTGATTACGATGAATATAAGAAATTAGCTCAAGAACCAAAAGTAGTGGCGATCGGAGAAGTGGGGCTTGATTATTATAGAATAAAGAATAATGAATCAGGAATTATGGAAAAGCAAAAGGAGGTTTTTAAAAAACAAATCGAGCTGGCGATTGATCTCCAGTTGCCATTAATAATTCATTGTCGTAACGCCCACGCCGATATTTTAGAAATTCTTAATTCATACTTCATGATTCATAATTCAAAAATCAAGGGCGTAATTCATTCTTTTTCCGGCCGCTGGTCGCAGGCGCAGGAATATTTAGAAATGGGATTTTATTTGGGTTTTAACGGCATTATCACTTTTGCGCGGGATTATGACCGAGTGGTGCGCGAGATGCCGCTCACACGGCTGTTGCTAGAAACCGATTGTCCTTACTTGACCCCTATTCCGTTTCGTGGTAAAAGGAATGAACCAAGCTACGTTAAATATGTGGCGCAGAGAGTGGCGGAATTAAGAAACATAACTTTTGAAGAAGTGGCGGAAGTGACGACGAGGAACGCGAGAGAACTTTTCAAAATATGATGCGAGTTACCCCTCCTTTAGGAGGGGTTAGGGGAGATTTAAATGGGACATCTTCTATATAATAAAAATTTGAAAATCTTAAGTCGTCAATTACGTACAAGTTCTACGGATGCCGAAAAATTACTTTGGTCAAAGATTAGAAAAAAACAAATAAAAGGTTATCAGTTTTTTCGGCAAAAACCAATAGGCAATTTTATCGTTGATTTTTATTGTAAAGAGGCGGGACTGGTGATTGAAATTGACGGCGGACAACATTACGAAAATGAGAATATAAAAAACGATAAAATCAGAGAGGATTTTTTGAAAAAGCAAGGATTAAAAATAATGAGGTTCACGAATCTGGATATTTTGAAAAATATTGAGAGTGTGGTAGGCAAAATTTATGACGAGATAGATGAATAAATCCTCCCCAGCCCTCCCTAAAGGGAGGGGGTAAAAGTTCGCATAATACCTATGATTTTAGATATCAAAATCTATCCGGCTAGAGTATTAATTAAAAAAACCAAGCGAGTTGGCGAGATTGATGCTGACACAAAAAAATTGATTGACGATATGGTGGAGACGCTTTACGTCAACAAGGGCGCGGGGTTGGCGGCCAATCAGGTCGGGGCGAGTAAGCAAGTTATAGTGGCGGATGACGGCAGCGGACTGCTGGTTTTGATAAACCCTAAAATTACCCAAAAGAAAGGCGCGGCTATTTTAGTGGAGGGGTGTTTGAGCTTTCCGGGCCTGGAAATTGAGGTTAAGCGGCCGACCAAGATTGAGGTTGAGTATAAAGATAAAAACGGCCAGCATAGAAAAACAAAAGCCCAGCATCTTCTGGCTCGGATAATTTGTCATGAGATAGACCACTTAAACGGTAAAACGCTGCTGGATAAGTTGTCGCTGTTTGAGCGGTTGAAGGTTAAACGTCAATTAAGAAAAGCGGCTAAATAATTTTATATCCAGCCGCCCAAAATTACTATCCCCAGAGCAACCAATATAACTCCGGCAATCAGGTGCAGCAGCCGGAGTTTTTGTTTGCGCCAGTTCTCGGCTTTTTCCGGCGAGAGGCCAAAATACATTAGCAAGACAATCGTCAGCATCGGCGCCACAAAAATTATATTATAGGCCACCAAATAGAGCAGTGATTTGACCAGAGTGGTTTTGGAGGCCAACATGCCGAGGATTACCACGTATGGTCCGGAAGTGCAGGGAAGCAAAAACAAACTGACGACTAGGCTCGTTAAGAATCCACCTATGGGATTGGACACGCCTACAACCAGCCGTTTCATTTTTGGCCGCCAGCGCCGTGGCACTTCCATTAAAAAGCCACCCCCGCCATACCAGAAATAATCTTTGATATTGAGCAGGCCTAAAAGAACCGCCAGTCCGCCGATGGTGTAGTAAAAATATTGAGAATAGGTCAGCGTGTAGGCGCGTAAAAATTCAAGCAATCCGACACCCATTAAAAAATAGGCGACAAAAACAGCCAACGTGAAACCCAAGCCCGCCCAGAGCGCTTTTTTGCGGTTGGTGTCGTTAACCAGCATAGAGGCCATCAGCAAAATCAGAATGGCAAATTCGCAGGGGTTGATGGCGTCCAGCGCCGCGCCGCAAACAACAGCCACGGGCGTTAAATTAAGCGATGCCAAGCCCGTCTGGCAGGCGGTTTCGCTGGCTAAAGCCGGTGTGACGCCAGAAAACAAGGCAACCACAAAGATTAGGAAAAAGCATTTTTTCATAGGTAGATTTATAATAGCATGAGTTTGATTTGAAAAAAAGACAAAAAAGAGTTAAAGTAGAAACAATATGCCCAAATACGACCATAAAAAGATTGAGAATAAATGGCAGCGTTTTTGGAAAAAGCACCCCGAGCTTTTTGCGGCTGACGATAAGGGCAAGGGAGAGAAAAAATATATTTTGGATATGTTTCCGTATCCGTCCGGCGACGGGTTGCATATGGGCCACGTTGAAAGTTATACCGCTACTGACATCATCTCTCGCTACTGGCGTATGCGCGGTAAAAATGTGCTGCACCCGCAGGGTTGGGACGCTTTTGGTTTGCCGGCGGAAAACTACGCCGTTAAGACCAAAATCCATCCGGCTGAGACCACTAAAAAATCTATAGAGACCTTTAAGGCGCAAATGAATATGTTGGGGCTGTCTTATGACTGGTCGCGAGAAATCAATTCTTCTGACCCGGAATATTATAAATGGACGCAGTGGTTTTTCTTATTGTTTTACAAAAACGGCTTGGCTTATAAATCAAAAGGAAAAGTTAATTGGTGTGAGTCGTGTCAGACGGTGCTGGCTAACGAACAGGCCGAAGGGGGAGTGTGCGAGCGTTGCGGCAAAGAGGTGGCGCAAAAGGATTTGGAGCAGTGGTATTTTAAAATTACCGATTTTATAGAGGATAGCGGTGAAACCAGTGGTTTACTTTATGGTTTGGATAAAATTGACTGGCCTGAATCAACCAAGGCCGGTCAGCGCAATTGGATTGGCAAATCAGAAGGCGCGCAGTTTAAGATGAAAATCATCACCGCCCCGGCCTTCGGCCACCCCTCCTCATCTGAGGAGGGGACGGGGGAGGTGTTGGACAAACTTTTAGAAGTTTTCACGACCCGCTTGGATACGATATTCGGTATGACTTTTGCTTTGATTGCGCCGGAGCATAAATTAGTTCAAGAATTAAAATCAAAGATAACTAATTGGAGCGAAGTAGAAAAATATATAGCTGAAACTAAAAAGAAATCCGAATTGCAACGCATGGCCGAAGTTAAAGATAAAACCGGCGTTGAACTTAAAGGAATTAAAGTTTTAAATCCTTTTACCAAAAAATCGATTTCACTTTTTGCCAGCGATTTTGTGCTGGCGTACTACGGCACAGGCGCTGTTATGGCGGTTCCAGCGCATGATGAGCGCGATTTTGCTTTTGCTAAAAAGTTTGGCTTGCCGATAGATGAAGTGATAAAAAGTGCAGACGGCCAATCGTCTGTTGTCAAAGAAGCTTATACGGAAGACGGCGTTTTAATTAATTCCGGCGAGTATGATGGTTTAACTTCGGGTGAAGCGCGTAAGAAAATGACTCAATGGTTGGCCAAAGAGAAAATTGGCCGAGGAACTATCAATTATAAAATGCGCGATTGGCTGGTTTCTCGCCAGCGCTACTGGGGCGCGCCAATACCGATTATTTATTGTGATAAATGCGGCGAAGTTCCTGTGCCAGAAAAGGATTTGCCGGTTTTGTTGCCGACGGATGTTGATTTTATGCCAACAGGCGAGTCGCCATTGGCTAAGTCAAAGAAATTTCATGATGTTAAATGTCCTAAATGCGGCGGCGTGGCGCGGAGAGAGTCCGACACTATGGATACCTTCGTTTGTTCTTCTTGGTACTATTTTCGCTATGCGGACGCGAAGAATGACAAGGAATTTATCTCAAAGGCAATGTTCAAAAAATGGCTGCCTGTGGATTTGTATGTTGGCGGAGCGGAGCATGTTGTTTTGCATTTGCTTTACTCGCGTTTTTTCACTAAGGTCTTACATAAACTCGGCTATATTGGTTTTGACGAGCCGTTTGCCAAGCTGCGCCATCAGGGCATAATTTTGGCCGAGGACGGGCGGAAAATGTCTAAGTCCCTGGGCAATGTTATCGCGCCAGACAGCGTGGTTGAACAATACGGCGCGGACGCCCTGCGGATGTTTGAAATGTTTATGGGGCCGCTGGAAGATGTAAAACCATGGAATACAAAAGGGATAATCGGGATTTCTAGATTTCTTGAAAGGATTTGGAAATTAAACAAAGGCGTCATTGCGAGCGGAGCGAAGCAATCCCGTGGCGGTGCAGCAAAGAACGAGATTGCCACGTCGCCTACGGCTCCTCGCAAAGACAAAATTGAGACGTTACTGCATAAAACAATAAAGAAAGTCAGTGAAGACATTGAAAACTTAAAATTTAACACGGCTATCAGCGCGATGATGATTTTGGTGAATGAGTCCGGCGGGGGAGCGAACTTGACCAAAGAGCAATACGAAATATTTTTGAAATTATTGTCTCCTTTTGCACCCTATATAGTAGAGGAATTGTGGTCGCAGCTTGGGCATAAGAAAAGTATCTTTACCGAAAAATGGCCGGAATATAATGCGGCCTTAGTTAAAGACGAAACTATTCAAATGCCGGTGCAAATTAACGGAAAAGTCCGGGCTGTTTTAACCGCGCCGTCAGATATTTCGGAAGAGGAGGCCAAAAAAATCGCGATATCAGATACCACGATTATTAAATGGCTGGGAGGCCAAGAACCGAAGAAAGTGATTTTTGTGAAAGGGAGGTTGGTGAATATTGTAGTGTAAATTTTTGTAGCGGGCTGTAGTGTAACGGTAGCACGAGTCCTTCGGGAGGATTTAGTCGGGGTTCAAATCCCCGCAGCCCGACCAAGCAAAAGCATGAAAACAGACAACATAATTTATTTATTTCATCATATCCACCACAAGGCCGGGGAGCACAAAGTGCATCATTGCGGCGGTCGGCACCAAGCCGCCAATCCCAAACTGGATTATGAGATTTGGCATTGTCGTTGCGGCCAGCACCGGATAGATAAAAAAGTAGCCATTGGCCATGGGACAAATCAGGAAGAGATAGAAGTAAAATTTATGGAGCGGTGCCCCGAAGGCGGCTGGCACATTGAAAGCGGGCAGGTTGCCGCATAAGGAGTACTAGTTTAAAAACGCTTATGGAATATTCAAAAGAACAAATTTCTGTTGAAAAACCGGAAAAACACAAGGAGCAAAAAGACGCGGTCGTTTCAACAGAAAATCAGCAGGAGTTTTTTGAAAGATTGGAGCGAACCAATATTCTGCCGGCGGAAAAGAGAGAGTGGTCATTGGATGAATTAAAGCAAAACCTAGACAGGACTTTTTGCGATTGCGGCCAAATCGCGCTGGCCAAAAATAAGGGGAAGATTTTTTTAACTTTATCTGGCGGGCTGGATTCAACGCTTGCCCTGGCTTTTTTGAGGAAAAATTTCCCGGAAAACGAAATTGTTACTTTTGCCATGGGTGGTAGCGTTAACCACCCGGATGTTCTGCATGCCCGCTTGGCGGCGGAAAAATTCGGTTCAAATCACCATGAATTTATTCCGGAGCCAGGTGAAATACAAGAGGCGCTGGCAGAACATAAATCAAAATTTCAAGAAGATGATCTGGAAAAAGTCACAAAAACGGGAAGCGTTGATGTTACTTTGCTCTATAAATATCTTTCAAAATTTCACCCCAATGTTTTGCTGGCTTGTGATGGTATTGACGAGCTGATGGGCGGTTATTGGGACCACCGGAAAAGAGTATCGGA
This sequence comes from Candidatus Portnoybacteria bacterium CG02_land_8_20_14_3_00_45_8, assembly GCA_002780785.1. Taxonomy (GTDB): domain Bacteria; phylum Patescibacteriota; class Minisyncoccia; order Portnoybacterales; family GWB1-42-6; genus PEUE01. The sequence goes on along the minus strand of PEUE01000028.1, from coordinate 5,069 downwards.
AGATGGAAAAACAGTATCAGAAGATGAAAGGAAACAATTATTTTTACGTTATTGGCAAGAGCTGGTGCCGCATCATCTTAGCCCACTGATAAAGATAGGCGATAATTTCGGCATTGGTTTTTTGTTTCCATACCTGGACCAAAAAATCATTGAATCGGTATCGGGCATCCCCCTAAAAGACAGAACTTCTAAAGAAGTTAGCAAAAAACCGCTAAGAGAAATTGCTCAAGAATTGGGCGTGCCAAAAGAAATTATAGACAGGCCCAAGAGAGGCCAGGTGGGTATGTTGGATATAAAATAAATATAAAAATAGCTCAAAACTAATGCTTAGGATCTTTTGGAAAATTAAAAAGTCATCCAAGTTCTGGTGGCTTTTGACCGGTTTTTGGACCTTGCTGGTCTACGCGGTTATTATTTTTGATTACGTGAAAGATAATGCCTGACAGGGTTATCTAAACCTGATGTTGGTGGTTTATGTTGGTATTTTAGCCATTTACGCCGGCGTTCGCGTGCGGTTTATGAACGGCGTCATCGGCGGCGATAATTTCGGCGTGATAAAAAACTAAAATCAATGAAATTAGCTTTTGATAAAATAAGCGATTCCCCCTTGAACATTCTGCGCCGGTTGGGTTATAGTTTTATTAGAAAAGAGGCCAGCTCTGGTGAGCTGTCTTTTGTTAGGCGGGTGGGTAGCGCTGATTATCCGCGATTCCATATTTTTGTTAGAGAGCGGGACGGGGGAGCGGAGCTGACTTTGCACCTGGACCAGAAGAAAGCGTCTTATCAGGGCAGCGCCGCGCATAGCGGTGAATACGGCGCGGAAGAGAATCAGTGGCTGGAACATGAGGCGGAGATGATAAAAAATGGTTTTGGCTCGTCCTCCTAACTTTTTTGACATTTTATTAGAAGGATAAAGGGCCCATAGTAAAACGGCATTGCGCGACATTCGTCCCGATTTTTGAAATTTTAAAATGTTTTACGTCTATATTTTAAAATCAGTTAAGAATGGCGCTTACTACGTTGGAAGTTGTGGAAATATCGATGTCAGGATAGATCAGCACAATAAAGGGTTGGTGCCATCAACAAAAAGATATTTGCCTTGGGATTTAGTTCATCGGGATAAATTTGATACCTTAAAAGGAGCGAGAAGAAGAGAATTACAGATTAAATCGTGGAAAAATCGCAAGGCGATTGAAAATTTAATAAAACATTTCAAAATTTAGTAAAAATCGAGGATCCGCGATAGCTTTGGTGGGCCCATGGTCCAGTGGTAAGACGCCACATTCGCATTGTGGAGATGAGAGTTCGATTCTCTCTGGGTCCACCAAAGCTATCGGGACATTGTCGAGGCCTGGGTTTCACCCTTCGGGTGACCACCCGCAGGGTGGCAATTCCCAGTGGGTCCACATTATTTTTAAATAACAAAAAATGCAGGCAGTAATTTTAGCCGCCGGACGCGGCACTAGAATGGGGGATTTGACCAACCACACTCCCAAGCCGATGCTTAAAATCCACGGCCGGCCGATTTTGGAATACACGCTGTTGAATTTGCCCAAAGAAATCACCGAGGTGATTATTATTATTGGTTATAACGGCGGAAAGATAAAAGAATATTTTGGCGAAAAGTTCAGGGGCAGGAAAGTCCGCTATGCTTGGCAGCAAAAGCTTGACGGCACGGCGGGCGCTCTTTTTCAGATAAGAAGAATGCTGAAGGGCAAGTTTTTGGTTTTAAACGGCGACGATTTTTATCATCACGAGGACTTAAAAAAAGCCATTCGCCACGATTTTTGCATTTTAGCCAAAGAAGTTGATGACCCGGGCCGATTTGGCGTGATGGAGTTGGACGAGCAGGACCATTTAATTGGAATTGTGGAACGGCCGACCAAACCGCCAACCAATTTGGTGAATATCGGCGCCTACTCTCTGGACAAAAGAATTTTCTATTACGAGCCGGTGGCGATTAGCAAGAAAGAATTTGGTTTGCCCCAGACCATGGTGCAAATGGCCAGAGACCATAAAATTAAAGTGGAAAAGGCCAAGTTTTGGCATCCCTGCAATACGCAGGAAGATGTGGCCCAGGCCGAGAAATTATTAAAGAAGTTTTTGACAATTTTCAGATTATGAAAAAGCCAACCAAAAAGCCAACCAAAAAAAAGCCAGTTATCGTGGCGGTGAGCGGGGGTTTTGACCCATTGCACGTGGGGCACATTGATTATTTTAATGATGCCAAGAAGTTGGGCGATAAATTGGTGGTAATTTTAAATAATGATAATTGGCTCAAACTAAAAAAAGGGCATATTTTTATGCCCGAGCAGGAACGTAAAGAAATCATTGAGGCGTTAAGGCTAGTGGACCGCGTGGCTTTGACAAAGCACAAACCGAATACCAAGGATATTAGCGTTTGCCGTGTGTTGGAAGAATTAAAGCCCGACATTTTTGCCAATGGCGGGGATAGGGTGCGGGATAATATTCCCGAAGTTGCGACCTGTAAAAAAATCGGCTGCCGGATGGTTTTTAACGTGGGTAGACGCGGCAAAATTCAATCAAGTTCCTGGCTAGTTGGAAAATATGTAAAGCCAGCGGCGCGAAAAAAATTATAGTTGACTTTTAGATTAAGCCGTGCCATAATGGCGAATTGTACATTGTACCTTTAAAAACAAATAAGCGGGAGACGCCGAAATTGTCTTCCGGCGATTGAAACTCTTAGAAAAGAAAGGAGGAAGTTATGAGTACGTTAGATAAAGTTAATGCAACCATTCTTGGGATTCTTCCCGAGGTTTTGCAAGGGATTCTTCTGAAGGACGTTTTAAAAATGGTGTCAAAGGATGAATTTAGACAAGGGCTAAAAATGCTTTTTCTGGAGTCTTGCGGAACGTTAGAAGACCAAGAGAGCTATTTGATTCTATACAATTAGCGCTAACAAAATGAAAGGAGAGAAAATGGAGAAAGAAATAGAAGGAGGTTGTCCCTCCTGTATAGAGGTTTTGAAAAATTTACCAAAAGAGGCCTTGTCTAAAGCAGATGGTAATGGTATTTGTCCACGCTGCTGCGCGGTCACCGAGGGGGAACCCATTAAAAATGGGCCCATGACAATATTAGAGTGCCTTCGTATTTTTCTTGAGGCGCCAGCTTGTCTAAAAAGAGGGGGGTGAAAAAATGGAACTTTGGTGGTGCAGGAGCAAGGGATGCGGCAGGATTTCCCCTGTTTTTTTTGGGGAAAACGAAGAAGAAATAGAGGAAAGGAAAAAGTGCTGGCTGGAGCACAAGGTTAGCGTTCTGGAGCCAGTAGAGGATTCTTTTGTCAGCGAGCGGTCTGACATCGAGCCGGTAAAAACCACCTTTTTTTACGCCGTTGATGAGAATGGCAAGCGTTGGGTGGTAAAGCAATGGAGAGAGGCGATTGAAGAACCTCGTTGCTACGAGATTTTTGAAGGCCGGATAGCGACTTGGATAACGGATATTCATGTTCAAGAAGATGCTATTCGGCAACGTTTGACGGATCTTAAAATTAAGGAGCCCTACGAAGATTTCTTGATCATTTTTTTGAAGAACCAAATTCCGTTCGTGAAATACGACACGGAGATGGTTGTGGAAGGTAATAATTCGCCGGAGATTCAAATATTATTAAACCGGCGGATGGTAGTCCATCTGATAGCTCAGACCGCCCTTTTTTTAAAGAAGAGCAATCAGTGTCTTTTAAAAAAATTGTGGAAGAGGAAAACGTTTCGGGAGGCGTCTTGCCTTTTCGGGGCAGGAGAAATGTTAGGATTATCTAATTATTCAAGGCTGCGATTGTTTGACAATCGCAGCCATTTTTTTGTCCAGAATCTCGGATTAATGATTTTTAGCTATTGCTTGTTTTCGTTGACAGGCCAGCGAAGCGGTGGTAGGCTGAAAACAGCTTGTGGATAAAGGTTTTTTTGGTCCGTATTGAACGGGCCGATTTTTTTAAAATCGTACGGAAGTACAGATTTGTACAGATTTTACGGATTAGGAATTTTTATCTGTAATATCTGTATTTATCTGTAATTCCGTAAGACCATGGATAAACAATCATTTGCCTCCGCGATTGACCAGATTTGCGAGGAAAAAGGTATTTCCAAGGAGCGGGTTTTAAAGACCGTTGAGGATGCCATCGCGGCGGCCTACAAAAAGGACTACGGACACAAAGGCCAAATTATTAAGGCCAAGTTTGGTTTGGAAATGGGGACGATTCAGATTTTTCAAGTCAGGCAAGTGCTGGATGAAACCATGGTAAAAACGCCGGAAGAAATTGAGGCGGAAAAAGAAGCGGTCGTTGAGGCGTCCGAGCCCAGAGAGGGCGAAGAAGTCGGCGATAAAAAAGTGCGTTTTAACGCCGAAAAGCACATTATGGTTGATGAGGCCAAAGAGATAAAGCCCGATATTAAAGTCGGAGACGAGTTATGGCAGGAATTGGAGGCCAAAACCGATTTTGGCCGCATCGCCGCCCAGACCGCCAAGCAGGTGATTATTCAGCGGATTCGCGAGGCGGAGCGGGAGACCATTTACGAGGAATATCGCGATAAAGAAAACTTAGTGGTCTCGGGCATTGTTCAGCGCATTGAACGTGGCGCAGTGTTTATTGATATTGGCCGCACCGTGGGCGTGTTGTTTCCGGAAGAACAAATTCAGGGCGAGCGCTACCGCATTGGCCAGCGCCTGCGCGTGCTGATATTGGAAGTGCAAAAAGACCCGCGCGGACCGACGATTGTGTTGTCGCGGGCGCACCCCAAGATGATAACTAAACTTTTTGAGCTGGAAGTGCCGGAAATTGCTTCGGGCGCGGTGGAAATTAAGTCAATTGCCCGGGAAGCCGGCGCTCGTTCCAAAATTGCCGTTGTGGCCACCGAAGAGGGGGTTGACCCGATTGGCTCTTGCGTAGGGCAGAGGGGCATTCGCGTGCAAGCGGTTATAAATGAGCTGGGCGGCGAAAAATTAGACATTATTGAATGGAATGAGGACGCGGCCAAATTTATTTCCAATGCCCTGTCGCCGGCCAAGGTGCTGGACGTGGAAATCAAAAAAGAAGAAAAGGTGGCGCGGGTGGA
>PEUE01000017.1:2251-4544 GCA_002780785.1 Candidatus Portnoybacteria bacterium CG02_land_8_20_14_3_00_45_8 | reverse complement strand
GTTAAAAAATTCGGAGGAGTAAACATGGTTTTTTAAAGCACTCTGCACCAAAGTCATCCTGCTTTCCAAATCAACAACCTTTTTCGCCAGTTCTTGCTCCGTGTTTCCAAAAACCTTAGCGTATTCCTGCCTAACTTTGACGGCTTGGGAATTCAGCGCTCGATTATAAAATTTCAGGCCGCCCCAAGACAGCAGCAGCAAACCCAGCAATAATAAACCGCCAATAATACCGGCTCTTAAAAAATTAAGGCCCAGACCTTTATAATTCACCGAGCCCGCGCCGGACTTGAGGCGAGACCAAGCCGCCGCCGCTTTTGGCTTGACGCCAGAGGGCTCAATGATACCTCCCGGACGCTGTTTATATTCTTTAGGCAGTAAATCCATGATAACAAATGTAAAATTTAAATATCAAAAATCAAAATGACAGCTTAAAATTATAAAATTAATAATTATCTCCTCTTAAATTCGTTTTTAAATTTTACATTGTCATTTTCCACTTTGATATTTAAATTTTAAATTACAGCCCCCCTTAATTTCCCCTCATCGCCAGTCCCGCGGCCACGGCCAGCGACGGACCGATTTCCTGCAAGACCGGATCCAACAAAGAATTTTTGTTAACGCGCGCAAAAGGATCGCCCACCCGAACCGGAATCTTCAACTTGCCATTTAAAAAATCTGCCAGTTCCTTTTCGCGGCTGCGGCCGCCGGTCAAAACGCACTGCTCTATCTTTTTATTATACCGCATCTGATAAATGTTAACAATACGGTCTATCTCCATCAAAATAACTTCCCGGCCAACGCTTTCACAATTATGACTCATTTTGACAAAACCGCCATCAACCACTATCAAGTCAACGCTCCGACGGCCAAGGTCCGCCATCAGATAAACGCTCCGGTCATTGCCAATCAATGACCGCGCCAAGCTAAAGGCCTCCTGCTCCAAAGCCGCCACTTCCAAACCGGCTAACTTAGCGATTTTTGTTAAGCGGTTTATAATTTCTTTGGGAACAGCCACCAAGAGCACCTGAATGGTGCTGGGCGCGGCCGCGGGCTCAACACTTTGATTCTTATCGCCGGAGGCCGTCTTTGATTTTTCCTCACCGACGGGCGGAATCATTGTCCAGTCCAGCACCACCTCTTCCAGCGGCACCGGCACATACTTATGCGCCTCAAATGAAATTGCGGCGCTTAATTCCTGTTCCGGCATAGCCGGCAAATCAATCAGAGTGGAAAAGGTCTTATCCACCGGCAAAGAAAGAGAAGCCACCTTGTTCTTTAATTGAGCGCGGCTGATTAAGGCCTTCAGAATACTGGCCACTTCCTCTTCTTTTAATTCGTCAACTTTAAAAATTGACTCGCTCTTAAATTGAGCCACGGCATAATTAGTCAAATAGAAACGCTCTTCTCTCTTGGCCAGTTCAACAACTTTAATAGCCGAACTGCCCAAATCAATTCCCAGCCAGCCGACTGATTTTTCTCCAAAAAGCCATTTGAACATAAGCTTATTTCAAAACTCTTTACTGAAGTATAACACAAAACGAAACAATTGCTTTATCCACAATATTGGTCTTATGGGTCTTGCTGGTCGTCTGGCACCACCTGCCCGTTCGGCAAACATCGCAAACCCTGCTGTTTCAAAAATTTTTTGTAGTCCAAATCATCAAGTCCAATTGGTCCTATCGGTCCTATAATTTCGTCGCGTCGTGCCTCGCGATAACGCTCTTTTAGGTCTCCGCGCTGAACTAAGTCCTTGCCCAAACTTTTAATCTGCTTATCCAGTAAATAATTGGTTTGGTTAATTAAACAAATTAAGCAATTGGCTGCTGATTCGGCATCAGCCATATATGACCTATATGTCTTATTGGTCCTATCGGTCTTATAGGCCAAAGCTCGCGCCCCGCGAGCTTTGGCCTCATCCTTGCCCCAAAGGGGCAAGGAACGTTGCCGCAAAAAAGCAATGTAATCGGCCAGTAATTCTTCCAAGCTCGCCCGCGCCACGTCCAGCAAACGCAACTCCGATTGTCGCGACGTGCCGCTGGTTTGGCTGCCCTCGCTGATGTTGCGGCTGCCGCTCCGCGCGGCCTGAATCATTTGGTCGTTAGTCCGATAGGACAAATTTGTCATATTGGTCCCATAGGTCTTATTGGCCTTATATGACTTATCTGCCCTATCTGCCCTATCTGCCCTATTAATCATAAATCGTCGACAAAACTCAACCGTCAAATCAAAAACGATTTCCGCGGTTTGCCAAGATTTTAAATTTTTATAGCCGCCGTGCGGCGCGATTAAATTT
>PEUE01000017.1:1369-2186 GCA_002780785.1 Candidatus Portnoybacteria bacterium CG02_land_8_20_14_3_00_45_8 | reverse complement strand
CGGCGTTTCTGACGGACTCGGCGACGCTGGTTCTTCCAAAGCCGCAGGCGAAGCAAGGGGACTCACGCTCGGGCTTGGTGTTTCAGGCGGACTGGGGCTCGGATAAACTGACGGACTCGGACTAACCGATGGGCTAGCCGACGGCGACGGACTAACGCTAACCGACGGACTCGGACTCGGCGACGCTGGCTCTTCCAAAACCGCAGGCGAAGCAAGGGGGCTCGGTGATTCTATGGGACTTATTGGTCCTATTTGTCCTATTTGACTTATCTGTCCTATTCCGCTGTCCGCTATCGTTTCCACAATCCACCAATTAAACTTCACAATTTGGCTGGAAGTAGCGTTCATGCAAACACGAAAACCCCGCGGCCGTTCCACTAACGAATTCGTGATATCAGATATCACGAATTCTGGTTGGGCGTGGGCTTCACACGCGCCCAACGCCACCGGCATTTCTGCCGTCACAAAAATCTTGGTAGTCGTGCTCACCTGGTTATTCATTATATATGTATCCAATTCCCCGACATTGATTTGAGACGAGCCGATAGTCGCATCTTTGGTCTCGCCAAGGTTGTCGGTTTGCGACGCGGTGTTAACCACCAGCTTATTGATTTGCAAAACATCGGCCACTAACTTTTGTACTCTAACGAGCCCCTGCTCCACAATTAAGCCGAGAGAACGGAAACCCCGCAGAACCGAAGAGTATAAATTATTAACCAGCGCGGCAATGGAACTGGGCGCCAATTCAATCGTCTCGCCGCTTAAGGTCTCCAAGGCCTGATTGAACATATTGTTCGAGCTTGTCGAGAACTTCTCG
>PEUE01000017.1:300-1346 GCA_002780785.1 Candidatus Portnoybacteria bacterium CG02_land_8_20_14_3_00_45_8 | reverse complement strand
TTAACACTTATCACTTCTCCGCTTAGCGCCTTCACCCCCATCAAGGTAAAACTGGCCAACTTATACAAATCCACTCCTTGGCCGTCGGCGCTCAACACTTCCCGCGGCGCTTCTTCGGCAATGAGCCCGAGACGCTTACCACCAGTCAAATCATCCGACCCATAGGTCTCATATGTCCTATTGGTCCCATAGGTCATATCGTCATTGTACCAATACGTCGCTACTCTCGCTCCGCTTATCTTCGCCAGCACCTGTTCGTAATCCGCCGAGGTTAAATACTCAATATCCTTTTTGGCTTCGCGGGTGGAGAGGTTAACAAAGCCCGTCGCTCCGATATCGCCCGCCACTTCAAGCTGATGAGTCGGCGTCGTGGTGCCGATGCCGACATTACCAAAAATATAAGTATTATGCGCCAAAATGCCGTTACCCACGAAATTATGAGAATTTTCAACCTCAATATCGTAAACTTTTTCGCGGCCAACGGATTTTACGGAAACCACCTCGTCCCACGCCAAAGCGCCGTTGTCATAAACGGCAATCTGCGCCCCGATTTTTAAATTTTTAACTTTTGTCCAACGCTGATTCATAAGTTTACGTTTTTAAAATATTTTTCTCCCTGCGGCATACCCATATATTTTTGCCACGACCTTTGGAGGTTTAATACTTTCCGCCGAATAAACAAGTATTTTTTCTGCAATTCCTCAAATTTTTCCACTTCTACTCCCGTAGCGCAAATATCGCGCGCCTGATCCAGATAAACCACCATTTTATTGCAATTTAGCATCACTTTTTCCAACAAAATCAGACATTCTTTTTGAGAACCGAATCTGAAGGAATGGGCTTCGGCAATCAAGTGTGGAATCGCGCAGGAACAGTTGGCCAGGGTGTTCATAATGATTTTTTTTATATCGTCCGCCGTCCCGCTGCCGAAATTGCCCGAAGTTTCCGTTGCGGTCTCCCGTCCCTTTCGGGGCCGTTTCTCAACGACTGACAATTTCGGCACTGGAACGATAAAATTTACCACAAACACATTCGCCGCCAGCGCC
>PEUE01000017.1:0-272 GCA_002780785.1 Candidatus Portnoybacteria bacterium CG02_land_8_20_14_3_00_45_8 | reverse complement strand
TCTTAACGGGCTTTTTGGGCAGATAAGCAAATTTATTTTTATTGTAATATTCCATGCTATTTATAGAAATGTAAAATGTAAATCTCAAAAATCAAAATGACAATTAAAAATATAAAATTATTTTTTGCCCTTTAAAGTCAAGATACTTGTTGCTATTATATTGGCCACCTCGATTAATTCATCTAACAAATAGCCCAATTCTTTCTTGTCTCCTTTGTCGGTATCGCGAAGCAGGCACAGCCAAACTTTTGACTCATTAGCAGATTTTAAGG
>PEUE01000032.1:409-13059 GCA_002780785.1 Candidatus Portnoybacteria bacterium CG02_land_8_20_14_3_00_45_8 | reverse complement strand
GCGCTCCCAAACCACCTTCTTCTTCCAGAAAAAAATGGGTGTGGCTTTTGGGCGGCGCAGTAATTTTACTTTTGATAATTATCCCCTTGGCTCTATTTTTCTTTTCTGACCAGCCAGCTTCTTCGCCTCAGGCCTCAGCCACGCCCAGCACTAGCCCCTCTGTAAAGCCCGCCCCCTCGCCGCCAGTCGCCTTATTCAAAATGGACTCCCAACAGGTTCTCGCCGCCACCGCCCAAACCCAGTCCTTGGCCGAATCAATGAACGCCCTGTCGGCGACCGATGAAACCACCGGCAATTTCGTTCAGGTCTTAATAAAAATCACCGATAGCCAAAACGGAATAACCTACGCTGACCTGACAAAAGCCGCTCAGCTTTTAAATCTCAACTTATTCGCTCCGGCCACTTCTTCGCCCGACGAGATAATTGACCAGCTCAAGGCCGCCTCTTTCTCATTATTCACTTACGTCCAAGATACCAACACCACCTCCTCGCCCTTTAATGCCGGGCAAAACCAAACCCGGGCCGGTTTAATCGTCGCCCTAAAAGAAACCGCTTCGGCCGACGATTTATACTCAAAGTTGAAATCGCTGGAGCCGACACTAAGCCAATCATTATCCGGACTATTTTTAGGCCGCCAGCCAGCCATTCCGTCCAGCGCCGTGTTTTTGGATAACGCCTATAAAAATACAGCCATCCGCTACCTTAATTTGCCCCAAGACAAATTATCAATTGATTACGCTGTGGCCGGCCATTATCTAATTTTTACCACTTCCAAAGACGCCATGTACGCGGCGCTTGATAGAATTTTTGCCGAAAAGACAGGAATCAACACTTCGTCTGAGTCCGCCTCGCCAGCGCCGGCCGGCCTCCTGCCTTAACTATGACTTCACTGGAAAAAGCTATTATCACTCCGATAATCTACTACGACTTATTGGACCGCCCCTTAACGGCTTTAGAAATTTTCAAATACCTCCCGGCCGTGAAGCCCGAGGTATCTTTTTTTCAAATACAGCAAACACTAGCAAGCTCCGATTGGCTAGCCGAACGGATTAAGACGCGCCAAGGCCTTTACTTTCTTAAAAAACGCGATGGACTGCTAGCGCTGCGCGGGGACCGCCTAAAATTATCCCAGCTTAAATGGAAAAAACTGCGCACGCTGGTAAAACGTCTGGCGCTGGTACCTTTTTTAAAGTTAGTAGCCGTGACGGGTTCCCTCACCGCCTATAACACCCAGCCGAGCAGCGACTTTGATTTGCTGGTGGTAGCGCAAAGCGACCGATTATGGACAGCGCGAACTTTTTTGACGGCGCTCACCGCGATGTTGGGCATCCGCCGCCACGGCCGGGCAACACGCGACCGGCTATGTCTAAACTGCTACCTAACGCAAGCGGGCTTAGAAATAAAACACGCGGCCAAACCCCACGATTTCCATTCAGCCCAAGAATACGGCCGAATGACACCGGTATTAGAAATTGCCGATGGACTTTACCAACAATTTTTAACCCAAAACAGCTGGCTCAAGGACTTTTTAGCTGTTTACCCCTGGTCAAATTTTATCGGCGCCAAAAAAATAACACCCAGCCCCTTCTTGGGCATCTTGCGCCGAATCGCTGAATGGCTGCTGGGCGACCGGATAGGGGAACGACTGGAAAAAACTTTTGGCCGATGGCAGGGCCAACGCATTCGTCTAAAAAATGAAAATCAACCCGACGACCAAATCTATACCAGCTCCACTTGTTTAATGTTCCACCCCCATTCCAAAAGCTACCAACTGCTGCAGGTCTTTAATCAACGTCTAGCCAGTTTAATCTAAAATCTATGGCTTCATTTATTCCCATAAAAATAAGACGGACGGCTAAGCCCAGCGAGACGGAAGTTAAAAACGTCCTAAACTTAACTCCCAGCCCGGAAAATGCCCAAAAGCCCGTCATTGCCCGCTATCTCCGTTGGCTGTTTTGGGCCTTGATAGCCGCGGCTATTGGGGAAGGAGTAGCGTTGATTTGCTTTTTCATTGTCAAACCGCCTTTGCCTTTTGACAATCTGATGCCCCCAAAAACCGCTCTGGTGGCTTACTTTGACCAGACCGCCCTCAAAGAAATAGTTGTGGCGCTCTCCAAAAACCAGTATAGCTGGCCGCCCTTTAACTGGGCCCAAGAAACAACAAAAAAATTCTTGGCTAAAAACCAGCTGTCCTCGCTTGATGCTATCTCAGGCCTCTTTGACAATAAAATGGCTCTAGCAATATTGCCCAAGGTCGGGCCGCGACCCGCTTGGCTGATTTTTACTACCAGACAAGCCAGCCGTAACGATTTTGACGCCCTGCTTAAACAAACTACTCAGCAACTTAAACAAAATTTTGACCTGGCCGACGAGGACTACCGCCAAACCACCATTACTAAAGTCAAAGAATTAAATCAGAGCCAAGCGAATCTCTTTTATGTTCAGGTTCAAAACTATTTTTTAATCAGTAGTGATCTTAACGCCCTCAAAGAAACCATTGACAGGGTAATTGATTAGGCCTGGGCTGTGGAGAATATGTGGATAGGCCAGGATTGACACAAGTTTAGCCCAGTGTTAGAATATCATTAGAGTCATTGACTGGTTAGTTACTTTAAAAAAGTTATTGGATTCCTATCCAATACCTGCGTTGAGCAGGAATAACTGGTTAAGGACCATTTTTTCCTTTGTACGCTATAAGTACTTTCAATGGCTGCATAAAAATAAAGCCAAAGAGGTCTGTCCTAATAAAGGGCAATAGTGCATAAAGGCTGAGGGGCGTTGAACCCTTGTAATAATTTATATAATTCGGGCTCATAACGCCCCTCAATAATTTTAAAAACCCTCAGTCCAGACCGACACCGACAAGCGGTGTTTTTTTTATTTATAATTGGTTCACTTATAGTTTAGACCAGCAGGGGTTGCTTTATTGCAAGGCCTGACCTTATAATATAGGTAAAGCTATGGATAAAAAAATGTTAGAACAACTGAAAGCCAAACTCCTGGAACACAAAGCCAAGGCCGAAGCAGAGCTGGCGACCTTTACCGAGAAAGACATTAAGGTGGCCGGCGATTATGATACCCGCTTTCCGGACTTGGGACAAATTCAAAGCCCGGATGAAGCGGCCTTAAAAGTGGCAACCTACGACAGCGCCTTGCCAATTGAGTATGCGCTGGAGTTAAGATTGGTTGAAATAAACAAGGCCCTGGAAAAAATTGCCGGTGGAACTTACGGCGTCTGTGAAAACTGCCAAGGGCCGATTGACCCCAAGCGCCTGGATATAATGCCCGAGGCAAAAGCTTGTCTTAAGTGCCATAAAAAGTAGCCGCCCGATTTTCTATCTGACCAAACCACCCCAGCCGGTGGTTTTTTTGTTTGGTAAAAGTTATACTATAATAAATAACCAATTATCAATAATCAATTATCAATCCAGTCCCGCGAAGCGGGACATTATTGCCGCCCTATGAGTGGTCACCCAAAAGGCGAAAAATTGAGAATTGAAACTTGAAAATTTTCAGCCTATGCCTTCACCCGCCAAAGTATTTTCTGCCGCTACTCTCGGTCTTAGTTGCCAGCCCATTGAAGTTGAAGTAGATATGAGTCCGGGCTTGCATAGTTTTCAAATCGTCGGCCTGCCCGACGCCGCGGTTAACGAAGCCAAGGAACGGGTTTCCTCGGCCATTAAAAACTCCGGCGCCTCGCCGCCACATCACACCAACCGCCGCGTGATCGTTAATTTAGCGCCCGCTGATATCAAAAAGGAAGGCCCGGCTTATGATTTGCCCATTGCCGTGGCTTTTTTATTGGCTTCCGAGCAGCTGCTGGCCAGCCAAGTCAATAAAAAAATCTTTGTCGGAGAACTGGCGCTGGAAGGTAAGCTTCGGCCGGTAAGCGGTGTCCTGCCAATGGCTTTGATGGCGCGCGATAGGGGATTTGAAGAAATTTTTGTGCCGACAGCTAACGCCGCGGAAGCCGCCCTGATTAAAGAAATCAAAGTTTTTGGCCTGGATTCGCTCCAGCAGCTGTTTTTACACCTGGAACAAAAACAAATTCTGGAGCCCCAACCCCCAACCAAGTTGGACTTTATTTTTGACGAGCTAGCCAGCGGGTCTGACCTGGCCTATATTAAGGGCCAGGAACATGCCAAGCGCGCCCTGGAAATTGCCGCGGCTGGGCATCATAATATTTTAATGACGGGACCGCCCGGCACGGGAAAAACATTGCTGGCCCGCACTCTGCCCAGTATTTTGCCGCCATTAACTTTTGATGAAGCGCTGGAAGTAACTAAGATTTTCAGTATTGCCGGCCGCTTAAACTCAGCTAAGCCGGTTTTAACACAACGCCCCTTCCGCAGTCCGCACCATACGGCCTCCGCCGTGGCGCTGGTGGGCGGCGGCAATCATCCTAAGCCCGGCGAAATTACTCTGTCGCACCGCGGCGTGCTGTTTTTGGATGAACTGCCCGAGTTTCACCGCGATGTTCTGGAAGCCCTGCGCCAACCGCTGGAGGATGGCGTCATCGTTGTATCGCGCGCTTCAGGGGCTTTAGAGTTTCCGGCCCAGTTTATGCTGGTAGCGGCCATGAACCCTTGCCCCTGCGGCCACCACACTAATCCCGAAAAACAATGCATCTGCTCTCCGGCCTTAATTAGCCGATACAAACGCCGCATTTCAGGGCCCCTGCTGGACCGCATTGACTTGCACATTGATGTGCCGGCCATCAAATACGATAAGCTGGCCACCGAAAAAGTCGGGGAAGAATCATCCGCTGTGCGAGCGCGCGTGCAAACAGCGCGCCAACGGCAGACAGAACGTTTCCGCAATGAACACATCCAAACCAATTCCGCTATGAACCTGCCGCAAATGAAAAAATATTGCCAGCTGGATAGCGCTGGCCAAGAAATTTTGAAAACCGCGGTCAATAATCTACATTTATCCGCCCGCGCCTACCATCGCATGCTGAAACTGGCCCGCACCATTGCGGACTTGGCCGGCACCGAGCAAATCCAAGCCCAGCATCTGGCCGAAGCGCTCCAATATCGGCCCAGAGAAGATAACTTTTGAAAGAAACCATCTATTTTTTTTAAACCCTTTACGAACTTTCTCTTAATGTGGTATCCTATTATTAAACATGGGGAGATTAGAAAATACAATATTATATCTCCTAACGCGGGCTAATCTAAAAGGCTTAGATAACCTATCAAAAATTGAGTTATTTAAGCTTGTTTTTTTATTGGAAGTTGAGTCTTACCGCTTCACTGGAAAAAGCTTTTTTGACTCAATTAGTTTTGTTCGAGAAAAAAACGGACCTATATCTATTGATATTTTTAGGGCGCTAGAAAAATTAAACGATAAATATATAAATATTAAAGAAACAAAAAAACCAGATTATACCCATAGCCGACACTGTATCTCTTTAAAAAAACAAATAAAGAAATTTGATTTTAAAGAGTCCGAAGTTTTATTCATGAATAGTGTCTTTGAGTCTTATCTTGGCTTAACAATAAAAAAACTTAAAGAAATTGTTTATAATACCGAACCCATGAAAGAAATTCTAGCTGAAGAGAAAAAGGCTAAGACCGATATCCTTAGCGGCCTTAGAATAAGTTTTGAGTCTATTCCTCTTGATGAAGATATTCTTGAAATAATTACCGCCTAAAATGGTTAATAACTACCGAGCCGCTGACATTCTTCATTTTAAAAAATACGTTTTCACTGATACCGGCGCGTCAGCTGAACATTTTGCGCTAATCTTACTACCCTCAGCAATTATGGGCTTTGAACACAATCTTTTATGTTCTGTGATAACCTCTAGGGCGCCTCGCTATTTATCAAATGCCTGGAAATTACTGAGAGCAAACTATAATTGTTTTTCCGTAGACAGCTACGCATGCTTAGATAGAAGAGATACAAATTCAGTTCATGACCTTAGTCCAAAACAGCAGCCTGTTGGAAAACTAATAGACTATGACATAAAAAAAGTTTTTAAAATATTAAAAAGAATCCTTTACGGCTCAGGGGACACTTTTTACGTAGCTGTTATTGTTAGAGAGTGGAAAAAAATAAAATAATAGTCTTCTGTAACCCAAAAACCCCCCGCCTAGGCGGGGGGTTTTACTTGTCCCTTGTTTACTTGTTCACTATTTCACCGGCGAGTGCCCAGCGGATTGGTGGCGCCGCGAACTTCCCAGTGCACATGGCAGCCCGTGGAACGACCGGTTGAACCCATCAAAGCAATTAACTGCCCCTGGTCAACGCTTTGGCCAACCTCAACTAAGATGCGCGAGGTATGGCCGTAAAGCGTAGCCACGCCATTTGAGTGCCTAATCATAATATATTTGCCGTAGCCGTAATTCCAGCCGACCGTATCCGCTAAAATAACCGTACCCGCGGCTGAAGCGTAAAGCGGCGTGCCGCAGGCGTTGGAAATATCAACGCCATTTTGGCTGTGAAGCCGCGACCAAACGCGGCCGGCGGCCGGCGCAATCAGCCATTTGCCCAGCTGTGTTTTATTCTGCGCGTATTGAGGCGCGGTCACTTTAGGGCTGGCTTTAATCACCACCGCAGCCGGCTCGCCGTCCGGAATAATAATAAAATTGCCCGCTACCAGCTTGCTGTCGTCATAAATATTATTGAAAGCGCTAATTTCGCTTTCCTTGCCTTTATGCTTTTTAGCCAAAGCGGCAATGGTGTCTTTGGCGGCAATTTTCACCCGCACGCCGTTAATCGGCAAAATTATCAGCGACTGGCCGGGCTTAATCAAATCGCCATCGCGCAAATTATTCGCCCACAAGACCACATTGGTATTAACACCAAATTTAATCGCGATAGAAGAGGGTGAGTCGCCCGACTGCACAACATAAGTTGCCACCTCGCGGCTCATGTTGGTAAACGAACCGCTGGCGGGGGTGTTGGGCGCGGTCAGACCACTGCCTTCCATAATAGCCAAGTCCTGGTTTTCTAGTTCGTCATCGGCGCTAAAGTCAACGCTGGCTTGGGCCACCGGCACCTCCACTACTCCTAGATTAAACGGCCCGCCGAGCAACTGCTCGCTGGTCATATCCGCGGTTTCTTCAATTAAGGTCTCGCTTGCCCAGGTGGAGCTGGCCATACTACCAATAAGGCTCATCGTAGGTCGGCGATATTCCAAAAAACCAAAAATACCCAAAATAACAGCCGACAACATTAAACATCGGCTGTGCATCCGCCAGAACTTAGTTAGTCCCTTGCCGAGCCAATTAAAAAAACCTCGTAACTTTGTTGAGAATTTAAGCCCCCCTAATTTTTTGCTAAAAATAGACAAATTCGGCTACTTAAGTTCTTAATATGAACTCCCATTGGCCTTAATTATCCTGTTATCAGGTTACTAATTCCGCCCCCTAAAGTCAACGTTTTTGGCTTTTTATGATTATTAGCTTATACTTATTTCATATGATTTTAAAAAATCTCAACCAAAAACAAATTGAAGCCGTCACCCAAATTGAGGGACCGGTATTGATTATCGCGGGACCGGGTTCGGGTAAAACACGGGTTCTGACCCACCGCGTGGCGTATCTCATAAAACAGGGAGTGCCGGCTGAAAATATCTTAGCGGTCACCTTCACCAACAAAGCGGCCGGCGAAATGAAAGAGCGCATTACCAAGCTCATCTCGCTGCAGGCCAAACGCGACTTTAAACTTCCGACTATCGGCACGTTCCACGCGGTTTGCGCCAAGCTCCTGCGCAGCGAAGCTGACCGCCTTGGTTATAAACGCGACTTTGCGATTTTTGACAGCAAAGACACTCTGACACTGATTAAGCGCGCGATGGAGGAATTGCAGTTGTCCGAAGACCAGTTCAACCCCAACGCTATGGCCAAAGTTATCTCGCAAGCCAAAGCGGAGCTGGTTGACGCGCCCGCCTTTGCCAGCCAAGCCACGGATTTCTTCCCGCAAACCGTGGCCAAAGTATATTCGGCCTATCAAGCCAAACTCAAACAGCAAAACGCTCTGGATTTTGACGACCTCATAATGCTGGTGGTTAAGCTGTGGCGCGAGCACCCCAAAATTCTGCAAAAATATCAGAACAAGTTCAAATATATTTTAGTGGACGAATACCAAGACACCAACCATTCCCAATATTTATTGATAAACCTGCTGGCCCAAAAATATCGGCATCTTTTTGTGATTGGCGACGAAGCGCAAAGCATCTATTCCTGGCGCGGGGCGGATTTTCGCAATATTTTAAACTTTGAAAAGGACTACCCGGAAGCCAAAGTGGTGATGCTGGAACAAAACTACCGCTCCACCCAGAATATTCTGGACGCGGCTCACCACATTATCATTAAAAACAAACACCGCAAAGATAAAAAACTTTGGACCGAGAACCTCGCCGGCCAGCCCATTACCATTTTTGGCGCCCAAAACGAAAAAGAGGAGGCCCGTTTCATTATTGAAGAAATCGTTAAACTCAAACGCCAACAGCCGTTGCTTGGACTGCGCGATTTTACCGTGCTTTATCGCACCAACGCCCAGTCGCGCGCGCTGGAAGAGATATTTCTTAAGGCCGGCTTTCCTTACAAAATCGTGGGTTCGGTCAAGTTTTACGACCGCAAAGAGATTAAGGACTTGTTAGCTTTTTTGCGTTTAATCCAAAATCCGCGGGACTTGGTGGCCATGGAACGAATTATTAATGTGCCGCCGCGCGGCTTTGGCAAAAACATTAATTGCCAAGTGTTAGCTGACTCTGACCACGCCCTAATCAGCCAATTGACACCCCACCGGCAAAAGTCCTGGAATAAATTTTCACAATTAATGGACGAGCTGCGCGTCAAAGCTCAAACCCTGCCTTTAAGCAAACTGCTTAAAACAATTATTGCTCAAATTGACTACGAACAATATATTAAGGGCCGCACTATTACCAAAGAGGGCTCGCCTCGATCCGATCGAGTCGGAGCGGGGGAGGAACGCTGGGAAAATGTCAAAGAACTCTTCTCGGTAACTAAAAAATATGACGCCTGGCCGGGGCAAGAGGGATTGGCCGCATTTTTAGAAGAGGCCGCGCTGATAAGCAATCACGACGAAGTGGAAAGCGCCAAAGACGTGGTTAATTTGATGACCCTGCATTGCGCCAAGGGGCTGGAATTTCCGGTAGTATTTATCGCGGGTCTGGAAGAGGGAATTTTTCCGCACTCGCGAAGTTTAATTGACCAGTGGCAAATGGAAGAGGAACGGCGGCTCTGCTACGTTGGCGTCACCCGCGCCAAACAAAAACTTTATTTAATCACCGCCCGCACCCGACAGCTTTTCGGCTCCACTATGGTCAACCCGCCCTCGCGCTTTTTGGACGATATCCCGCCAAGTTTGGTGGAATATATTAATATTGAGAATGGCGAAGAAGATAAGGAGGGAATAGAAATGCCGTTTTAGAACCTTACGGAATTACGGATTAGTACGGATTTTACGGATACATAATTTTATCTGTACTATCCGTATTTATCTGTAATTCCGTACGGTCCACTTTATGAGAATCGCAAACAAAAATAAATCAAATAAAAAATCCTTCATTCTAAAACCCAACAAGCTTCTCGGCCAAAATTTTCTGCGCGACAAAAATGTGCTGGCCAAAATTATCCAAGCCGCTGACCTCAAAGCAGGGGAGCGAGTACTGGAGATTGGGCCGGGATTGGGCGCGCTGACCGAAGAACTGGCCAAAAACGCCTGCCGTGTTATTGCTGTTGAAAAAGATAAACGGCTAGCCGTGCAACTCAAAAACAAATTTCAAAATAATCAAAATGTGGAAATTATCCAAGATGATATTCTGTCATTCCTGCGAAAGCAGGAATCCAGGTCCTGGATCCCGGCTCAAGGCCGGGATGACAAATTCTCGTCTTCACCAAACTATAAAGTCATCGCTAATATTCCATACTACCTAACTTCCCATCTAATTCGGCTGTTATTGGAAAGCGCCAATCCGCCCCAAGACATCGTTTTGCTTATTCAAAAAGAGGTGGCCCAGCGTATTTGCCCGCCTCGACGAGCCCGCTCGTCGGGCGAGGCGGGCGCTAAGCCGCCCAAAATGTCGCTTCTGGCGGTATCGGTGCAATTTTATGCTCAACCAAAAATTATCTCTTACGTGCCCAAGGGCGCTTTTTGGCCCAAACCCAAAGTGGACTCGGCGATTATTAGAATAACTCCCCATAATTCCCCCTCTGCTGCCAAAAGACCCCCCTATAATTCCCCCCCTTATGAAAGGGTGGCGGGGGGGGATTTAGAACGAAACGAAATCCTCCCTCACCCTCCTTTTACAAAGAAGGAGATAGAACGATTCTTCCGCCTAGTTCGCGCCGGCTTTGCCCACCCCCGCAAACAACTGCTCAATAATTTAAGCAAAGGGCTAAAACTCAAACGAGAAAAAATTATTAAAGTATTGCGATCCGCGAACATTGAGCCGAAACAACGAGCCGAAACCTTAATGCTCAACGATTGGCTGAACCTGACAAAGCTCATTCAACCTTAACAATCTATTGAGGTTGAACCTCAATAGATGTACAATAGAAATATGCAAAAACCCCAATTTGTTGAAAATCAAATTTATCATATTTTTAATCGCGGCGTAGAAAAACGCAATATTTTTATGGATGAAAAAGATTATTTTAGATTTATGCACGATCTGTATGAATTTAACGACGAAGACAGGGTTTATAATTCTTCTTATTTCTTAAAAAGGGGGCCAAGGCCTATTGAGGTTCAACCTCAATATATTAAAAAACGCAAACTACTCGTGGATATTCTAGCATTTGTTTTAATGCCAAATCATTTTCATTTAATTTTGAGGCAAAGAGTAGAAAATGGGATAGTCAAATTTTTACAAAAAGTAGGAACTGGTTATAGTATGTATTTTAATCAAAAGCACGAAAGAGTCGGCTCTTTATTTCAGGGAAGGTTTAAGGCAGTTCTGATTTTAAAAAGAGCGCATTTTATTCATTTGCCATTTTATATTCATTTTAATCCATTGAAACTAATGCCGAATTATCAAAGTTCAACATCAATAGAAGATAAGATCGATTTTTTGGAAAAATATCGATGGAGCAGCTTTCCGGATTATATAGGATTAAAAAATTTTCCTTCCGTAACCACGAGGGATGATCTTTTAGAATTTTTTGATGGCGCAAGGGAATATAGAAAAGAAGCAGTGCGATGGTTAAAAGAAAGAGATTTACGATTGGACAAAAACTTGACCTTTGAGTAGCATCTATCGAGGTTCAACCTCGATAGATGCTCCGGTAATAAACAAAAAAATAGAGGAAGATATTAAACAATCTAAACGCTGGTTTAAAAATTAACCGCGCCCGAATTGACGCGGCGTTAAAAAAAATCGGCCTCCAGCCCAAACAAAGAGCTGAAACCCTAAGCAAAGAAAGTGATGAAAAAGATATCTTTAATTTTAGTATTTATGTTTGTTTTATCTTTGCTGGTCGCGGTCTGGCCGACGACTGATCCAGTGGATGATTTTTCCAAACGGATTTTATCCGACGAAACAACAAAAGAGATTTGGGTTGGACCACATAAGTTGACGGCGGCAATAGCCGATGACGACCAAAAGCGCAAACAAGGTTTAGGCGACCGCGAATTTCTAGCCGATGAAACGGGCATGCTTTTTATTTTTGATAAGCCGGATTTTTATGCTTTCTGGATGCGCGGTATGAAATTTCCGCTGGATTTTATTTGGATTCGCGGCGATGAAATTAGCGACATTACTGAAAATGTGCCGGTGCCTGAAGATTCAAGCCATCCAACGACTTACCGACCAGCCCAAACAGCGGATAAGGTTTTAGAGGTTGAAGCGGGATGGATAGAAAAACATCAAGTCAGAGTCGGAAACAAAGTAATAATTAAAGATTAAATTAAATCTAACGAAAAAGTAGCCACAAAACAGAAAGCAGAAAATGGTTTTGGAAATTAAAAACCTTAAGTCAGAACCTTTGGCTCAATCTGCGGCAGGATAAAGTTAGCTCACACGATTTTTAACTAAAATATCCCGTCTCGGCAGCGATATTTTCTATCAAGGTTTACTAGCCCTATTTTTGTGGATAAACAAGCCGATTTTTTCATTGTTGACAACGCTTAAATATTGTATAATTCAGGCAGACATGAAAACACCAAAAAAATCGCGAAAAATTAGCGTCTTGGCGGCGGTTTTAATATTGCTGGCCGGCATATTGCTTGGCGGCTATTTGGTCTTAAAAAGCAACCGCGGCGCGGCCAGCCAGCTGGATGATATTCTCGGCAACAAAACTATTGCGCCTCTAACTTGCCAGCCCAACGCCAACGACCCCGAAAAGGACTCGGACGGAGACGGCTTAAAGGACTGGCAGGAATATCAGACCTATTTTTCCGACCCCTGCGAGACCGACACTGACGGCGACGGATATTTGGACGGAGAAGAGGCGGCTTCGGGTTATGACCCGGCTAAAAAAGCGCCCGGGGACGAATTGCCCGGCACCACTCCCAAGACGCCTCGGCCTCTGCCCAACAATTTAACCACCGCGCTTAGCGCCATGCTGGCCGACCAAATTGCCAAAGGCCGGATTGAGTCGTTCAACCAGACCGGTCAAATCCTGGCAGCCGACGAGCTGACCAAATATCCGGCGCTGCAGCAAAGCGTCCAGTCA